>CAJOLJ010000063.1 GCA_905235445.1 uncultured Bacteroidales bacterium | reverse complement strand
TCTCATCCCCAGCGAGGAGGAGCGCATCAGCATGTATCCAATGGACTATGAGGAGTTCCGCTGGGCTTTGGGAGATACTGCCACTGTCCCGCTGCTCCGCTCGGTTTGGGAACATCCCCAACCGTTGAAGGAAGCACATCGCAAACTCATGCGCGATTTCCGGCTCTATATGCTTGTCGGGGGAATGCCCCAGGCTGTTGATGCCTATATTGAGTCCAACAATTTCGAGGTCGTAGATCACGCAAAACGCCTGATCCTGGACCTGTACGATGAAGATTTTGGCAAAATTGATCCTACTGGGAAAGCGGCCAGGATATTCGCCGCCATACCGGCCCAGCTCAATAGTAATGCTTCTCGCTACCAGATTTCCAATGTCATCCCCGGAGCCCATGCGGAAGACTTCGTTGAACTTGTTTCTGAAATGGAGAAATCCAGGACCGTCAATATCTCGCATCATAGTGAAGATCCCAATGTGGGCCTAGGTAGCACCGAAGATCTGATGCAGTACAAAATGTTTGTTGGTGATACCGGGCTTTTTGTGACGTTAGCATTCCGAGACAAGGCGTTCACTGAGAACATCATTTATGAGCGCTTGCTTAGCGATAAGTTGGCGGCCAATCTGGGCTACCTTTACGAGAACATCGTTGCTCAGATGCTCACATCCTCTGGTAACAAATTGTTCTATCACGTCTGGCCCACAGAGAGTGGCAAACACAACTACGAGGTGGATTTCCTTCTATTCCGGGGCACGAAGATCGCGCCAATCGAGGTTAAATCTTCTTCCTACAAAACGCACGCATCGTTGGATGCCTTCTGCCAAACATACTCTTCTCGCATTACCAATGACCGATATCTGATTTATACGAAGGACTACGCTCATGAAGGGTCGGTTCGGTATATACCTGCCTATTTAGCATTGTTTCTTTAAGAGAATGCTTTCTGTTCTCTTTAATGCGTTGGTTAAGTAACATTAAGTCAAGAACCCCTCAGTAGTTAGAATACAATAATATATCCAGTTTTAGCCATGTCGAAGGCCTAGGAACGAAATTGAAGGAATCTAAAAAGCAACACAACTGAATAAGATATTATTATTGAACATCTCGGATATTCATGTAGGATCTGAAGATAAGCCGGAGAACGAAGGTCTTGTTTTAAGGAAGTTTATCACTGATGTTGAAGAGCAGATTCTCAAATTTACATATGACGATTGTTATGTGTTAATTAGTGGAGATCTGGTGTTTGCGGCATCAGATAATAATTATTCCAAATTTGATGAACTAATTATTCAGGAACTAATGAGAGTACTCAGCGTTGATAGAAGTCACTTTATCATAGCTCCTGGTAATCATGATGTGACACAAAATGCATTAAATGGTGTCGAAGAGTCTTTTTTACCCATCTTCGAGAATAAGTATGATGAAAACAGATTCAATGATTTGATAAGGAAGCCTGCTCAACGAGATATCCTTTTTGGGAAATTTAACGCATTCCTCAATTATGTAACAAATAACTTCGTGCAAAAAGGGTATTCACTTGAGGCAAACCTATTTCCTATCAATGACATTTGGAGTATTCATGTTTTGAATTCTGCTATCTTGTCATGTGGTGCATATAAAGACATTGATGATCTGGGGCACCTTGGTGTAGATACTCGAAGCCTACATGATTTTTTGGCGAAAGATAAGCATCCTAAAAAGATTCTTCTTATGCACCATCCAGAATATTTCTGTATGGACTGGGTAAAAACACTAATAGGTTTCCAGTTTGAGTGGGGCCGTTTGCCCCAGCAAAGATTAGCCCCACTCCAACTGGCGAACCGAGGTTGTACTAAATGCCAGTCGAAGCAGGGTTGTACCTCATATATAGGGATTTCCTCCGACACTGCTCCTTCCGTGGCCAAGCCGAGGGGGCACACAGGAGCTACAAGAGTTGCGAGTTGATGGTTTTCCTAACTATTTAGTCACATACGTTATTCCATTGGGGACCCACTTTGCGTTCTTTCTCTCGGTCGGGGCACGGCAACCCCATGCTGCGCTGTATTTCCCTGATTTTAGTTGACATCAGTTTGAGTCTTTCCCTGCTGGACGTTTACTCTGGCTAAACTCATGATTACTGCCGCCACCTCAACCTGAGATAGCGGCAGCTTTTCTGTCATACCCGGCCAGACCGGGTATCTGTCATCCTGAGCAACGCGAAGGACCGACCGAAGGATCTACTTTCCCCTCACAAAGTGACGATAGTCAGACCCCCAGGTTCCCACAGAATAGGTCGTGCCCTCCTTCTGCCATTCCATCTCCTTGGATGTCAGCTTCACAAGCTTGTAGGTGACATTGCTGTAGTCAGACATCTCCGGATTGATGGTAATGGTACCCTTGTCGATCAGGTCGATGGCATACGTTCCACTATAGTCGTGGGACCCTACGCCCAGCACATTAACATGACGCTGATAGTGGCCGTTCCCATCAAAGGTGTACGTCACCGAACCATCCATCGCAAAAACCGTGGGGTCATATTGCTCGGACCAGGTACCTTCCAGCTTGTTCACATCAATCTTCTCACACCCGCACAGTCCTGCCACCAGCAGCGCCGCGCAAATCATTGTTCTCAATATCTTCATCACTTTCGTTTTCTTAAAAACGCATAACTGTGCGAAATCTTGCATGTAAAAATTCTATTTTCACCTTCGTCAAGCTGGGTGTACATTTCATGGTGCGCCTAAGGATGCGGGATATTCATCCCGTGCATTGGACCGAGTTTTCGCCGCATAACTTATGATTATACGGAATCAAGGTTAGCGAAGGGGTGGGTTAAATGTACAAAATGAGTTAAACCTGAACGTTTTCGCCATACGACAATTACTCTTTTTTCAGTTCCTCCGCCGGATTGGTCTTTGCAGCCTTGAGGGTCTGCCAGAGGACAGTGCCGAATGCAATAGCCAAAGATATCACGACAGCAAGCACGAACACCCATCCGTAGCCTTCCACCCTGTAAGCGAAGCGTTCCAGATAGAGGCGGGCCGCCCATTTGGCCAAGGGTATTCCTATGAGGCAAGATAAGCCGACCAGTACCATGTAACCGCGTACATTCCGCCATGTCTCCAGGGAGACATCGCTTCCGAAGACCTTCCTTACTGCTATCTGTTTAGTATTCTCGTCAGCGAAATAAGTACTCATCGCCAGCAGGCCCAAAAGGGAAAGCAAGACCGCAAGAACGGCAAAGAGCTCCACTAGGTGCAAGGTCCTCAGTATCGGTTCCATCTGTTTACGGTTTATGTCTTTGATGAAGCCGTACCTCCATGCCGGTTCTTCTATTCCGGATGTCTCCAGACGGTATTCCTTATATGCCTCTAAGATCCGTTCTTCAAAAGACTTGTCCTCACCCGTTGTGCCAATAAGAAGACAATTGGACCATCTGAGTTCCTCTGGCCTGGTGACAATGACACTGCCATTGCGATTGATGTCGTTATCGGAAGCAGGGCTCGCAGGAAAATCTGTCACTACACCGCCTATGAATTCCGGCTGGGCACCATTCATATTTATTCTCCGCGGGAACACGGTAGAGGTATCCGAAACACCGGCCGCATTAAAAGCCGAACGGCTCATCCAGAGTGAATGCAAGAGCGGATGACCGAAGTCTTCCTCCACTTCAAGCCCGAGCAGTTTGAAATATGTGGAGTCGCAGATGATGATTGGCATATCTATATTATGCTCATCGTCCACCCTTACTCCCATCGTCATATTGATGATTCCCGGGATACCGCGGCCAACGCCTGCTTTTGTCACGAAGGGCAGCTGTTCAACCTTGTCCTTGAGCAGTTTCATCTGGTCAAAGTTCTGTGCGGAATACTCAATGTAGAAAAGGTTTTCCGTGGCGGAATGCATCGGTCTGGTGAGCATATGACGCATCTGTACCTGCATCAGAAGAGCCAAGGCAATAAGGAAGACGGAAAGGACATTCTGTACCACAATGAACACTTTGCTCAAAACCATTTTGCTGCGGCGCCTAAGCGTGCCCTTGATGACATCTATGGGCTGGTAACGGGAAGCCGCAAAGGCAGGAAGAAGCCCGTTGATGATCCCCAGCACCAGAATACCGTCCAGGTATGCCAAAATATATCCGGGCGTGAGCATGAAAGAAAGCCTTACGCTGGTATCGCCGATTCCCAGCATCATTTCGTCAGGATCACTGGTGGAAACAAGGCTGTTCACCAAAGGTGCCAGCACGTCGGCCAGCAGGAGAGCAGCCGCAAAACAGACGGCGGTAAAGGCCACGGATTCACCGATATATTTCCACAGAATGCTGACTTTATCGGCTCCCAGAAGCCTGCGGGTAGCCATTTCCTTGGCCCTCTTGCCCGTGAGTGCCAGGCTCAGGTTCACATAGTTGAAAATGGCCGATAACAACAGCAGAAGTACGACGACGCCAAGCAGCCTCATCATCTGGACATTCCCCGTGCGGGTGAGCCTGTTGCTGCTGCCGGTGAAGAAGAAGGCTTCATCCATGCGGTAGGCCCTCCACGCATCCACCCGTTGCGCAGACCAGGTAGGATCGTAGTTCTTATGCAGGAGCGAACGCACTTTGGCCTGAACCTCGGAGGGGTCTGCATCCTCGCGCACCAGGAACCAGGTTGTGTAATTGCCTATGCTGTTGAAAGCCTTGCCCTGACTTGCCGCCCAGGTGGCAGTGATATTGGTTATAATGTCAGCAGGCATGAAGAAAGAGTCGCCGAAATCGGAAAAGATGCCCTTGACAATGCGGTCAGATTCGTCCACCTTGATGATTTCTCCGATTTGGGCGGATGTTTTGCGGGAAAAAGATTCGCTGATGAGGATATCGTCCTTGTCCACAAAGTCTTCCATGCTGCCTTCCACCAGGCGATACTGCGGGAATACCTTGAAGAAATCCGCATCCGCCTCAAATCCCGATACCTGGAGTGGCTGTTCCCCTTTTTTGATGACGGGCTGCCAGAGGAGCGCAACGTGCGTTGCCACTTCCACCTCCGGAATGTTCATCTCCAGCTCTTCCTTGTCCCAATAGGTGAGCCCCAGGAAATCTTCATTTCCCAGCGTAAAGGTCCTCTTCCAGCACGGTGACTCGTGCGCCACTTCGTACTGCTGCACCACATAAGTGCCAATCAAGATTACGAACGCCAGGCTCACGGCCAGCCCTACCGCCTCGATGGCGGTGTAAAGCTTGTTGCGGGACAGGAATTTGAGGTACGATTTCATTATAGCTCGTTCTTGACGTCGGAGACAATCTGCCCATCAAAGAGGTCGATGGTTCGCTGGGCGCAGGCAGCGTCCTTCTGGGAGTGGGTCACCATCACGATTGTGGTTCCCTCCTGATTCAGTTCCCTCAGCAAGTCCATCACCTCCTTCCCGTTCTTGGAGTCCAGGTTACCGGTAGGTTCATCCGCCAGGATGAGCTTAGGACCTGCCACCACGGCGCGGGCGATTGCCACCCTCTGCTGCTGACCGCCGGAAAGCTGCTGCGGGAAGTGACCGGCACGGTGGCTGATATTCATCCGCTTCATGATGTCCGTGACCTTCTGCTTGCGCTCGCTTGCCGAGATGTTCAGGTAGCGTAACGGCAGCTCGATGTTCTCATAGACATTCAGCTCATCGATTAGGTTGAAGCTCTGGAACACGAAGCCTATGTTGCCCTTGCGGAACTTCGTGCGTTCCTTCTCCTTGAGGTTTGCGACCTCTGTGTCCAGGAGTTTGTAAGAACCGCTGGTGGGATTGTCCAGCAGGCCCAGTATATTCAGCAGCGTGGACTTGCCGCAGCCCGAGGGACCCATGATGGCGACAAATTCACCGTCCTTGATTTCAAATGAAACACCATTTAGCGCAGTGGTCTCAATCTCTTCCGTACGGAAGATCTTGGATAGATTGGATACTTGAATCATCGTGCTTGCTTTATTTACAGATTTACAGATGATATCCTAGGCAAACATTGAGCCACTTTAGATAACATACATATTTACAATTATTTACAAAACCATCAAGCACACTGACCGTAAAAGGAGTTTACAACAAGGTGTAAAGAGTTTTACACTTTGTTGGGGGGACGTGAACCCTCGTCACCCCTAGCCGGCATTATGGGTGCTTTGACAGATATATCAACCGCTGCACCTACGAAATCGAGGATTTCATGGAGAAGAGCGCCGAACTCGAGTCCGGCCTTGACGACAAAGTCACTGGGTTCCTTAAGTATGTCCTGTCAGGAAAGAACCGTCCGAAAGACCTTCCGGAGGATGCGGTCCTGCGTTTTGCCGCACTGGAACGCGACAAGGATGGCCGTCCCCGTTGTGGTAGTGAATGTAATTATGGGAATTCATTATTTATTGGGGAATAAAATCTTTTCTACTGAAGTTCACCGATAATTCAACAATGTTGGCGAGTCGTTTGGCAGAACCGACTGTGGGTGATCAATTGCTTGATAAACAGCTCTTGGTTGGTGTGCCAATCAGCCCGGCGACGGACCTTGCTCCTGGTGTTTTATCAGACTTTGCGAAAGGTACACACACCGTAAGCAGGGAGGACAATAGTCCTCCCTTGATTATTTTTTATCCTCCAATCTATACAAGTAGACCTTCCGTCCTATCCCATCTATCTGCATCAGATATTCGGGGTGAGATAGATCTTCACGCCGTAATCGGGAAGGGAGAGGATACAGTTCCTCAGAAGGCGTCGAGCTCAGAGCCGGATTCGGACCGACGGATACCGGTTTTGCAGACCGGCGCGTTAACCGCTTCGCCACCTGAGCGTGCTGTGCGGAAGCAGAAAGAGTCGAACTTTCGGAACCCCGGAAGGAGCACCTTAGCAGGGTGCTGCCTTAGACCTCTCGGCCATACTTCCATGCTGGCGGGAATAGAATGGCTCGAACCTACGACCCGATGGTTAACAGCCATCCGCTCTGCCACTGAGCTATATTCCCGTTTGGGTGAATGGAGGGGTTCGAACCCTCGGCCTCCTGATCCACAATCAGGCGCTCTGTCCTCCTGAGCTACAACCACCATGTTGCGGAGCCTCGCGGGATTGAACCGCGTTCTATGGATTTTCAGTCCATCGCATACACCACGTCTGCCAAAGCTCCTTTCCTGTCACGCCGACGGGATTCGAACCCGTAAATCTTCACCTTGAGAGGGTGAGGTCCTGGCCAGTTAGACGACAGCGTGATTCTCTGTGGACGTTACAGGGTTCGGACCTGTGACCTTCGGCATATCAGGCCGATGCTCTACCAATCTGAGCTAAGCGTCCATGAAAGCAAGGCGACAAACGAAAAAGCCTAAAACGTGCTCTACCAAGCTGAGCTACCGTGATGCTTCGACACCTCCTTCATATACGAGGGCGAGGTTGGTCACAGGCCGGACTTGAACCGGCGACACCGGGTTTACCAGACCGAAGGAATCCTTTTCTACGGCACTTGCTATGTCAGAGTGAGGCGACACTCGGAGAGGATTCTGAACTACACCGGCGAACCGGTGACTGGAATCGAACCAGCGACCTTCGGATCCGTAATCCGACGTTCTTTCCACTGCGAAGTATTCCTCTTCTACGGCACTCACTGTTTCTGTTAATGATCTTTTCCAGAGGCAAAGGTAGAACGGTCCAGCCTGCCTTCGAAATCTCTGCAAGTCTTGCAGACTAAGGCAGCGCCCGGATCAGAGATTCGACCTGGGCGAGCGGCGCCAACAGACCTGCCGAGCAGTTGTAGGCTAGATGGTTGAAGGCACCCTTGTAGCCATCCTCCAGATGAAATCCGAACTTACGGTAGTGGTAGCATTCGACCACCACCCTGCTCCTGTTGTTCCCGAATCCGCAGTGGACGACGGCTGGAGCGCCCTCGGAGTCGGCCTTCTCCAGTATCCTGACAGCCTTCAGTATGTTCTCCAATCCCATATCCTTTCCGGTCTCAAGCAGTGGGAAATGATACGCCTGTATCCCCAATTCATCCATTCTCTTTTCTATTTCTTCCGGGTAGCCCACATCGGACACGTTCAGCACATAACGGACTCGTCCGTAGATATACGGATTCTTCAGCTCGGCTGCCGTCGGGAACGGCCGGGCCTGAATCCTTGCGAAATCATAAGTCTTCATCTTACTGATGTGTTAAAAAGTCGGGTAACATTCGAAAGGGCCTTTTGGCCAGCTAAGCTATCAGCCTTGCAGCTGAACGGGACTTGAACCCGTGGTCCCAACATTAAAGTGTTGTGCTTTCGAAGTAAGCCCTTTCTACGACACCGGCTGGTGGACCCTGACGGACTTGAACCGCCGACCCTCCGGTTATGAGCCGGACGCTCTGACCTGTCTGAGCTAAGGGTCCATGAAAGCAAGGCGACAAACGAAAAGGCCTAAAACGTGCTCTACCAAACTGAGCTACCGTGATGCTTCGACACCTCCTTCATATACGAGGGCGAGGTTGGTCACAGGCCGGGCTTGAACCGGCGACACCGGGTTTACCAAACCGAAGGAATCCTTTTCTACGGCACTTGCTATGTCATAGTGAGGCGACACTCGGAGAGGGTTCTGAACTACACCGGCGAACCGGTGACTGGAATCGAACCAGCGACCTTCGGATCCGTAATCCGACGTTCTTTCCACTGCGAAGTATTCCTCTTCTGCGACACTCACTGTTTCTGTCAATGATCTTTTCCGGAGGCAAAGGTAGAACGGTCCAGCCAGCCTTCGAAATCTCTTCAAGTCTTGCAGACTTCTCCCCTGCTTCCGGGTGCAAAGCAGGATGGCTGTTGCGCAATGTTTTTGCACTCCTACAGCAAACCTTGGGGGGGGCGATGGTACAATCTTTGATTTGGTGGAATTCAGCAACATGTCCGTAAATAGAACAGGATAAACGTTGAGAAGCCAAGACGCTTCATTTTTTCATCTCAATAGTTATATTTGCTATACCAAATGTCAGAAAACCTCGAAACAAACACAATAGAAAAATGAAAAAGTTCTTTATTATCCTTTCTTCTTTATTGCTTTCAGCGTCACTGTTCGCCCAGACCTGGACTTTACCTGCAGTGCGCGAAATCGCCACAATAGAGAAGCAGGACGGTTCACTTTACCATCTCGTCAACATTCCCAGTGGGGACGAAAACAGATACTACGTGGATTTCGGGAAAATGAGTATGGGAGACAACATCTTTTCAATAACGGTGAACCCGGTCGAGAATCTTTACATCTTCCTTGGGAACAACCTGACGGATGCTATAGCCAAACTTCAGGAGATTAAGGATCTATGCTCGATGGAAAAAGGTGAATCCACAGAAATCCTGGGCTCCTACTCACTATTGCCCTCCGAGGATCTTGAGGAAATTACCGTCACCCGGTATCAGTATTCTCTCGGGAAGAAGCTTCAGTTCAGCATCCAGAAAGATGACTATATGGTTGTCACTTACGTTAGCAGAGGCGATATTTCATCTCTCCTGTCCCAATTGAAATTCCACAAGAAACTCCATCCAAAGGAGTAACCGCCCTTTCTTCCAGGAAAGACTGTCAATTAAGGCGAGAGGTCCCCGTAAGGGACGTCCCGCCCTTTTCTTCTGTCCCCCCCTCTACCTCAGCACCGTCAATTTCACGGCACGGGAGGCCTCCGGAGACTCCCGGATATCCGTAGTCATCTTGATTTCCACCCTCTCAGGACGGATACCTCGCTCGATTATGTAGTCTTTGACCACTTTTGCCCTCATTTCGGCAAGGGCGTTGTTTATCTCGGAATTACCGGTACCGGCGTCTGCGGAACCAATAAGGTAGATTATATCCGTAGGCCTGACCGAGGACAGGAAGTCACGGATCTTTTCCTTCGCTACAAGCTGGAGGTATGCGCTGCCGCGGTTGAAGAACACGAACACCTCGGGAAGGGGTTCTTTCCCTGCGGCATCCTTTACTTCGGAATCCCCGACCTCGAACTTGGGCATAGCCGAGGATGCCCTCTCAGTATTCACTTTGACTGTGTCATGGACAGCGACCTCCCTTATTATCTCCCTAATTATCACCGTATCCTTAGTGGACGCAGGTGGCGGTGAGGGGACCTGGGACTGAACCTGTGATGGGACTTGCCTACGCCTTCCTCCCATCTTAAATCCGATACCGAACCTTAACATCGGTTCAGCTATCCCGGTGCTGGTGAAAGCATATGTCCCTCCTACGCTGGCTGTCCATCTCTTGCCCAAGTCGACCCTCACCGTCAAGTCCCCTCCGTATGTAAGATAACTGATGGGAAGAGGAGTGGTGAGTTCGGACACCTTGGACGTGCCACCCGTGGCACCTGAAGATACTATCTGTTTTTTGTAGTAGTTGTAGGAATAACCGGCTGAACCGCCGAGGATGACACTTACGGGATAGTGCTTCTTCCCCAATCCCAGGAGGTTAAGACCCAGATGCATGCCCACGTTGGACCTGTCAAAGGGTGAGAGGGGTTGTGAGGCGGCATCGCCTGTGGAAAGCGTTGCACCGGCCATCCTGTCATGACGGAGCATGGTGACATGTCGGATATCGACCTCCACGGGGAAAGTCTCGCTGACGACTCCCAGTGACAACCCTCCAAGCGGGGAAGCCACTCTTATTCCATCCTCTGTTGTCAAAACCGCAGCTCCCCCTATCAACTGTCCATGGACATATGTCTGGGCTGATGACGCAAGAGGCAGCAGCAACAACGCCGGTATAATGACAATATGCAATAATCTTTTCATCTCACTGAATCGTAAACCGCTGAAAACGAGTTTATCTTTATCGAAAACCCTTGAAGGAGTGGACTTTATACTCATTACGATGCCTTCCTGGGCTTATGGCCCTTCCTCGCTAAGCGAAGATAGCACATTTTAACCAACGAACAAAAAATGCCCGCCAACACTTGGTTCAATGGTTCCCGCAGGGAATTGAGGGGAGGTTAATTTTGCCATCTTGCCCCAAAAAGAGTATTTTCGCATACCATGACAAAAAGAATCGCTTGCATCGGAGACAGCATCACCTGGGGATTTTTCATCGCCGGGAGGGACACGAACAGCTATCCCGCCGTTCTGGGGCGGCTGCTGGGTGAAGGTTACGAGGTTCGGAACTTCGGATACAATGATGCCTCCGTTCAAAGACACGCAGACACTCCGTACTGGACCAAGTCCGTGTACAAAGACTCCCTGGAATGGAGAGCGGATATTGTCATAATCATGCTCGGGACCAATGACACCAAGAGAAGGAACTGGATAAGCGCGAAGTTCCGGGAAGACTACCTTGCCTTTGTCCAGACGTACCTCTCGCTTCCTTCCCCTCCCAAAGTGTTTCTTTGTACTCCTCCTCGCATGTTCAGGATGATGGGCTTCGAGATGTGGGGCCTTCACATGGACACTCTAGAAAACGAGGTGATTCCCATCATCAAGGACATTGCCTCAAGCATGGGACTTCCCCTCATTGACACTTTCCGAAGCATCTCGGAGGCGAAGGTGATGGTTGACGGAGTGCACCCTGGACGGAAAGGGGCGGAAACACTCGCCTCTTTCGTATACGAAAGGCTGCTTGAACAACTCTAAAAAGCACGGCTCATATCTCCAACACTGCCAAAGTGCCGAACTGTCCAAGACAAAGGATCCCTCCCCACCCCTGCATTGACAGGAAAATGAGGAGGGACTATGATTGTAGGCCCTGATAGAATAGGACGGACAACTACTTGTCCATCTTCTTTACGGTCTGAATGAATGAACGGACCTTTTCGGTATACTCCTTGGGGTGGTCCTTGAAGGCCATGGCATGTTCCGACCCCTCTGCAATCCACATTTCCTTGTATCCCTTGGTCTTCGCCTCATAATTCTTGGCAAGGTGCTCGTACGGCACGAAATCGTCCTTGTCCCCATGTATGAAGAGCATGGGACGATCCCCCTTGGCAAGTTGCTTGACCGAGGAGGCCTCCTTGAAACCCCAGCCGTACTTGTCCAGGCAGACAATGCTGGCAGAGTTCAGGACGGGGAAGGGAGGAAGGTGGAAGGAATCCTTCAGGTTGTGGGCGAACTGGTCCCATACCGAGGAATAACCGCAGTCCTCCACGAATGCCTTGATGTACGGGGGCAAGTTGTCACCGCTCATCATCATGACCGTGGCCGCTCCCATGGACACTCCGTGGACAACCATGAAATCATTGTAAAAGATGCTGTAAGCAAGATCCGCGAATCTCTCGACATCGTACCTGTCGAACCATCCCATCTGGACCGCCCGGCCCTCTGAGAGGCCATGGTAGTGAAGGTCTGGCACCATGACATTGAAGTGAAGGTCATCACGGTACATCCTCACCAGGTTCATGAAGCAGATGTGGTTGTCGGTATAGCCGTGGACAACGACTGCGGTACCCTGGGCCTCGCCCTTGGCGGGAGCGTAGACCGCGTGGAGTTTAAATCCGCCCCGTCCTACTATTGTGGTATCCTTGAAAACTCCTGCATCATGCAGGTCATCATACCACTTGATGACTCCGGGATAACGCCCATCGGTCTTTTTGCGGTCTCCCTCGAAGTCGTTGCCATGTTCCTCGGGAAGAAGGGCGTAATTGCACATGAACCTTCCTGCAAGGCAGGAGGATAGGACAAGAGGCAGGGAAACTGCCAGAATTGCCAGTTTGAATAAACGCTTGGTCATTGGTTATTGTTTAGAAAATAAGAAGATACAATCCGGCTGCCAGGGCTCCTCCGCAAAGGGGACCCGCTACGGGTACCCAGCTGTAGCCCCAATCGCTGTCCCTCTTCCCCTTGATGGGAAGGACTGCGTGAGCCAGGCGGGGTGAAAGGTCACGGGCGGGGTTCATTGCATAACCCGTGGTCGCTCCCAGGGACATGCCGAGCGACATGATGACGCAGGTCACGGGGAAAGCCCCCAGGCTTCCCATCCCCACGTTTTCGTTGCCCTTGGTCCCGATGCAAAGAATGAGGAACACAAGGACGAATGTGGCTATGAGCTCGCTGAGGAAGTTGATGCTCTTGTGCTGAATCGCAGGAATCGTGCAGAAGCAACCGAGCATTCCGTCGGGATTGTCGGACGTTGCCTTGAAATGATCCACATAGAAAACGTATACAAGCACAGCCCCGACAAAACCTCCCAGCATCTGGGCAACGACATAAGGAAGGACGTCACTCCAGGGGAAGAGTCCCGGTATGGCAAGGCCGAGGGTCACGGCAGGATTTAGATGCGCACCTGAATAAGGTCCGGCAATGAATACGCCGCACATGACGGCAAAACCCCATGCGAGGGTTATGACCACCCATCCGGCACCTTTGGCCTTGGAATTATTGAGGGTCACCGCAGCGCATACTCCGTCTCCCATCAGAACCAATATAAGGGTTCCGATGAACTCGAAGACGCATTTCTGAAAAAGTGTCAATTCCATAGCATTAAAGATTGTTTATTGTCCTACTGATAGCATCTGCCCATCCGCCACGAAGTTCTTCCACCTCTTTTTCACCGGCCTCGGGACAGAATGTCCTCTCCGCCTTCCACTGAGCTTTCACCTCATCGAGACTACCCCAGAACCCGACTGCGAGCCCTGCCAGATAGCAGGCTCCCATGGCCGTTGTCTCGGTTACCTCCGGACGGATTACCTTGGTGTCCAGTATATCGGCCTGGAACTGCATCATGAGGTTGTTGCGGGACGCTCCGCCGTCAACTTTCAGCTCGGAAAGCCTCACACCGGCATCCTTCTCCATTGCCCTGACGATGTCCATGGTCTGGAAGGCTATGCCCTCGAGGGCAGCCCTGGCTATATGGGCAGCCGTGGTTCCCCTGGTGATACCGTGAATGCAGCCCTTGGCATAGGGATCCCAGTAAGGTGCGCCCATACCGGTAAGTGCCGGCACGAAATACACTCCCCCGTTATCGGGAACGGTCCTTGCCAGGGCCTCTATTTCAGAGGAGGACTTGATGATCCCAAGTCCGTCACGAAGCCACTGGACCACCGAACCGCCTACGAAGATACTGCCCTCAAGGGCATAGTTGACGGTGGACCCGACTTTCCAGGCTATGGTGGTGAGAAGGTTGTTCTTTGAAAGGATGGGTTTGTCCCCCGTATTCATCAGAAGGAAGCAGCCTGTCCCGTAGGTGTTCTTCACCGAACCGGGATCTGTGCACATCTGTCCGAAAAGAGCCGCCTGCTGGTCACCGGCGATACCGGCTATGGGGACTTCGTGGGCGAAGATGGTTGTCTTAGTGTAGCCGTACACCTCACTTGAGGAACGGACCTGGGGCATCATCGAAATGGGAATGCCCATCAGATCAAGAAGCTCCTCGTCCCACTGGAGGGTGTTGATGTTGAAAAGCATCGTCCTGGAGGCATTTGTGACATCGGTAACATGGACCTCTCCCCTTGTCAGGTTCCAGACAAGCCATGAGTCGACTGTACCGAAACGAAGTTCCCCCCTCTCAGCCCTTTCCCTGGCACCGGGGACATTCTGGAGAATCCAGCGGATCTTGGTGGCACTGAAATAAGCGTCAATGATGAGCCCTGTCTTCTCACGGATTTTGTCAGTAAGACCTCTCTCTTTCAGTTCGTCACAGAACTCTCCCGTCCTTCTGTCCTGCCACACGATAGCCTTGTAGACAGGTTCCCCTGTGGCTGCGTCCCAGACGATGGTCGTCTCCCTCTGGTTGGTGATGCCTATCGCCGCTATGTCAAGTCCGTTGACTCCGATTTCCGTGATAGCCTCCGCTATGACCGACGCCTCGGAGGACCATATCTCCCTGGGGTCATGCTCCACCCAACCGGGTTTCGGGAAGTACTGTGTAAATTCTTTCTGCGCTACTGAGCAGATGTGACCGTCATGGTCGAAGACAATGGCCCTTGAGGAACTTGTCCCCTGGTCAAGGGCCAGAATGTATTTTTTTGCCATGGTTAAAGGTATGTGTGTTATCTGTGCGTGAGAACCCTCAGGGATATGGATGCCCCCGGGTCCATCTTCAAAAGTAAAAAAAATCGGGTGACTATCAAAAAATGAATGATACTCTATTGGGGAAATCATTCTCCAGGCCGCTTCCGGTTTTTTTCTCAGGGAACGGGTTGTAGGTATGAAAGTGGTGCATTTTAAGAGTAGGGGCTTAATGCCAAGGGTCAATCTCTGCTCAAAAACACATTCCCTCGCAACAAATATCAAAATAGCTGGTACAGGTGCCACCTTACCATCAATTTTCGTCACAGTTATAGATGAAAATACTCTTTTGGTCCAATTCAAGAGCATTTTTATAAAAACGAATATTAATTTAACGAAGATGATAATACTTCATCTTCCCCCACCGTTTTATCCCCTGAAATCGTTCTTGTAAGGATTCTTTGACTTAAGAAAACTTCCTAAAAGACTCTGCACCCTTTGTCCCCTCCGGATAGAAAAATCCTTGCATCTCCATTTGGATGCAGTGAAGAAGCGCCCCAAAAAGAAAGGCTCTTCCCTGACAGAGTCGTAGAGAAGAGTCTCCTTGAAAAACTTCTTGCCGGGACCTATGCCCAAGCATCCTTGCTTACCGGAAGCCTGATGTCACCGAGGTATCCGATCTCATTGACGAACCACTGTCCGGTGCTCGGTTTCTGACGAAGCTTAATGAAACGGGGACTGTCCGCTCCGCCGCTCACCAGATACAGGGTGGCCCAGCCTTCGTTCTGGAATGAATAAGGATTTGAGTTGACCGTGATGGTATACGGTACCGATGGTTTGTAGTCATTGCCCGGTACCGCCCCTTTGAAGTAAGAGTTCACGACATACTGTTTTCCGTTCAGCCTGTCGGCGATGAACTGTTTCTCCCTAACGGTCACATCCTCGGGGCCTTTCAGGAAATCGAGCATCCTGAAGCATTCATCCTTGGATGTCTCGTAGACAGTAAGGGCAAGAACACTGAGTGCAGCCACATTGTAAGGGTCCTTGAGGTCCGCCTGCGGCAGGGCCTGCAGTTCTGCAAGGCTCCCGGGCAGAGAGGAAAATGTGACACTGCGGGTTGTGTTCTGTGCTGCATTGACAGCTTGCTTGGTCAAGTCGCTTCCGACCTGACGAATGGCTTTTTTAGCCAGATTCTCCAAAATTCCCATTGTCGGTGCTTGTTTTGGTTAGACTTATTGTATTTGATTCTCGCTTACGTGTTGTAGGAATGCGTCCCCCGCCTGTGGCGAGACCCTGCAATTTAGCTATTATGCAATTGATATACAAGAACACCGTTGCTTGGTTTATGGCAAAGGGACGCAGATACCTCTTTTTTCTCAATCTCCATGCCAAATCACACGCCCCCTCTAGGATGTATTCCAGTCAAGTTTCCCGGGAGTTGTTTTTTACCTAACCCACATTGCAGCCAGGTCCAGTAGTAACCCCTTAAGTTTCAACAGGGTCGAAAATTGAGCGTGGGGGCGGATGGCTTGGCGGTGCCCCCACAAAGTTGAGAGGGGCCGGTTCCCCCGGGGGGGCGTTTCATCATGCCCATGGCCACCAGGATGGTGCACATGTTCTCTTCGGGTTCTGTGCTCTTTCTGACGGAAACCATACCTCCGTCTGCCTTT
>CAJOLJ010000062.1 GCA_905235445.1 uncultured Bacteroidales bacterium | reverse complement strand
TTTCGGGGAGTACGAGCTATCTCCCAGTTTGATTGGCCTTTCACTCCTACCCACAGCTCATCCGAGCACTTTTCAACGTAAACCGGTTCGGGCCTCCAGAGAGTGTTACCTCTCCTTCACCCTGGCCATGGGTAGATCACTAGGTTTCGCGTCTGCTCACGCCGACTGAACGCCCTGTTCAGACTCGCTCTCGCTCCGGCTCCGGACCTTAGGCCCTTAACCTCGCCGGCGTGATGCAACTCGTAGGCTCATTATCCAAAAGGCACGCCGTCGCCCTCTCGGGCTCCGACCGCTTGTAAACGAACGGTTTCAGGTTCTATTTCACTCCGCTGTCCGCGGTGCTTCCCACCTTTCCCTCACGGTACTGGTCCACTATCGGTCTTCCGGAAGTGTTTAGCCTTGCGGGATGGTCCCCGCAGATTCAGACAGGATTCCACGTGTCCCGCCCTACTCAGGTGGCATCCGATCCCACTCTCGTTGCCGGTACGGGGGTGTCACCCTCTGCGCCGGGCTTTTCCAAAGCCCTTCCCGTTCCGATCATGAGATGCTCCTGATGCTCCTACAACCCCGGCGACGCCTCGACGACGCCGGTTTAGGCTCTGTCCCTTTCGATCGCCACTACTCAGGATATCGACTTTTCTTTCTCTTCCTCCGGGTACTAAGATGTTTCAGTTCCCCGGGTTCGCTCCTGGCCAAGGCCAGGTGTGACGGGCCTCCAGCCCGCCGGGTTGCCCCATTCGGAGATGCGCGGATCACATCGTGTTGGCCGATCCCCGCGCCTTATCGCAGCTTACCACGTCCTTCTTCGCCTCCGGAAGCCTAGGCATCCTCCGTTCGCTCTTGTTTTCTTTCTCTCGTGTGAATCATCGACTGTGGCCGCCGTCCTCCCGGACGATGGCCGTCTCGATTCTTAAACTCGTTGCCTATGAAATTGCAGTCCCTCAACGAAAACTACCAGACCTTGTAGTTCGCGGTCCGCTCACGCGGCCGCTCCGGTCTTCGGTTTTCTCGATTGTTGTGAACTGATCAATTTTTCTTCTTTACCTCTATGTTCTCTCTCAGTGTTGTCAATGAACTAACCATTTGTTTCATTCCAAGGCCTGTTTGCCGTGGTTGTTTCTCAAACGGGCTGCAAAGATACGGACTTTTGGATTATCTCCAAATCTTTTTCGTCTTTTTTTTGAGTTTTTTGACGGTAAATCGTTTTGATGGTGGTTTCTGGATGCATTTTTCCTTGAACTCCTCCGTTTATCCCCCAAAAAACGCCCTGGAAGGTGAGAAGTGGCTTTCCTACCCACACCCGAAGAGAGGAACAATTCCCCCTGTACATCCGCGAAAAGACTTTTCCCTGGACTGCACAATAGCACCTTTGCAAAGTGAACCACCGAGAGGTGTAAGCCTTGTCCAGGCTGACACCTTCTCGCATACCGTAATACTTTAAGAAGGCCAAAGGGAAGGAAACGCCGAAGCCTCCCCATACCTTATATAATATAGAAGGACATTTGGCATCACTTAAGGCTTTTTGGGCCCGGTTGTCGGACCCCCTGCCGGGAGAGAGCGTATTGGGGAATTTCATATTATTTTGCAATTTTGTGCCCACATCACATGCAGGAACCCCGTTCCCCTATCTTCAATACACCTATAATGGAAAACAACAACAAGAACTTGACCCTGCCGGAGAACGCCCAAAGGGAGCTGAAACCCGGCGAACAGTACAAACCTCTCCTAAGTCCGGACACACCCTTCAAGGAAGTGACACCCTACTCGGTGTGCATCGGAATACTGATGGTAATAATCTTCTCCGCAGCCGCTGCTTATCTGGGACTGAAGGTGGGACAGGTCTTCGAGGCCGCAATCCCGATTGCCATCATAGCCGTGGGACTCACCGGTGCCCTCGGGAAGAAGGACGGCCTGGCCCAGAATGTCATCATCCAGTCCATCGGAGGATGCTCCGGTGCCGTGGTGGCGGGAGCAATATTCACCCTTCCGGCCATCTACATCCTCGGAGTGGAAGTGAACTTCTTCCAGATGTTCCTCTCCTCCCTGCTTGGCGGTGTTCTCGGCATCCTCTTCCTCATCCCTTTCCGCAAGTACTTCGTCAAGGAGATGCACGGGAAGTATCCTTTCCCCGAGGCTACCGCTACCACCCAGGTACTCGTTAGCGGAGAAGGCGGCGGAAAGGGAGCCAAGACCCTTGTCATAAGCGGTCTCATCGGAGGCCTGTATGATTTCATAGTGGCGACCTTCGGGGCATGGAGCGAGACGGTGAGCACCACTGTCATGGGAATCGGTCAGACAATAGCCGACAAGGCCAAGGTCGTCCTGAAACTCAATACCGGCGCTGCCGTCCTTGGACTTGGCTATATCATCGGACTCAAGTATGCGGTGATAATCTGCCTTGGCAGCCTTCTTGTGTGGCTTGTCATCATCCCCCTGATGAACCTCATCTGGGGAGGGAGCGTCATTGACCTCATGAATACCGGGGTCACCGCCACAATCGGTGAAATGGCACCCGAGCAGATATTCAAGGACTATGCACGCCACATAGGAATCGGCGGAATCGCAACCGCAGGCATCATCGGCATCATCAAGTCCTTCGGCGTCATCAAGTCCGCTGTAGGACTCGCTGTGGGCGAGTTCAAGAAAAAAGACGGGGCAGCCTCCAAGCAGGACGTTCCCCGCACAGAGCAGGACCTTTCCATGAAGACTATCGTTTTCGGAATTGTCATAGCCCTTCTCGCCATCTTCGCTTTCTTCGCATTCGGAGGAGTGGTGAATAACATCTGGCAGGCACTGATCGGGCTGCTGATCGTTGCCATCATTTCGTTCCTTTTCACCACCGTGGCGGCAAATGCCATAGCTATAGTGGGTTCGAACCCCGTGAGCGGAATGACCCTTATGACGCTTATCATCGCCTCCCTCATCCTCGTAGCCGTAGGCCTCAAAGGCAATACCGGGATGGCAGCCGCACTCATTATCGGAGGTGTCGTCTGCACAGCCCTGTCCATGGCCGGGTCCTTCATTACCGACCTCAAGATTGGATACTGGATCGGCACAACTCCCAAGAAACAGGAGGGATGGAAGTTCGTCGGGACCCTCGTTGCTGCAGCTACCGTCTGCGGAGTGATGCTTATCCTGAACAAGACTTACGGGTTCACGGGCGACAACGCCCTGGTTGCCCCGCAGGCAAATGCCATGGCAGCTGTCATCCAGCCAATGATGAACGGCGGAGGAGCTCCTTGGCTCCTGTACGGCATAGGTGCGGCAATCGCCATTCTTCTTACAGTGTTCAAGGTCCCTGCCCTTCCGTTCGCCCTCGGCATGTTCATTCCCATAGACCTGAACCTTCCGCTGCTCGTGGGCGGTGCCATATCGTGGTACGTCAGTTCCCGCAGCAAGGACAAGGCGCTGAACGCCGCACGTCTGGACAAGGGAACCCTGATCGCTTCCGGATTCATTGCCGGTGGTGCACTGATGGGAGTTGTGAGTGCCATACTCCGTTTCGCGAACGTTGACCTGTTCATGACAGAGTGGAACGCTTCCTACGGTGAGGCCATTGCCCTGCTGCCTTTCATAGGAATCATCATCTATATGATTGCATCAAGCATGAAAGCCACCAAGCAGTGATGCACCCCTGTCGCCGGAGACAAACAGTTATCCCGTCATGACCGCTCGAGGGAGGGTCCATGACGGGATTTCTTCATTTCACGGGAAGGGATCTTCCTACTGGAATGCATTCATGACCTTGATTTCAGACACGCATAGGTCAGTATACTTCGAGCCTTTCCTCGACTCGAGAACCGTTATGCGCACATGCTTAACGTAATCGTCCTTTGGGTCGACCTTCTCCAAGATCACCGATCCATCATCATCGAAACCCTTGTTTCTCCCGAATGTCATCCTGTAGATGGACACAAGCGGGATGACAAGCATCTGGCCGCAGAATGGACTCTCCGAGTATGGGAACAGGGCTGCGCCTTGCGAGAACGGAGAAATTGCATCAATCTCTACACTCCCGTCCCATGTCCCGTCAGCGCGGAGTACCTCAAGCCTCATCTGGGAAATCATGCTGTTTGCAGTAAACAGGGAGGAACTCTTTTGATATCCATTATATAGAATCAGGTCACTTACGGGAGTCGGTGAACTGAAATCGATATCGATAATGGACCCGACACCGTCACCGGGTGCCACCCAGGCGGTGGAGAGGTCCCCGTCAGAGAGATTCCCTGCCGGGTAAGAAGATTGGGAACCGCTGACCTTGAGGGAGTACGCATCCTTCGCTACCTGGCACCTCCCGAATGGATCCCCCCAAACCGGTTCCGTCTGCACCTTATCATAATCATACCACATGAAGACTTTAAGCGGTTCCGCATCCTCGAAGTCGAAATTCTCCTCCCTGCACGAATAGACATCCCCGTTTCTCTTGAAATCCAGTCCGGAGACCATGGGACTTTCCATATCGCCCTTGAATTTGAAAATGGGATCCAGCTTGGTACAGTCCACCGTAACCGAGAGGGTGCCGCACTTCCCGCCGCCCCAATGCTTGGCAGGAGCGAAATCATAAAAGAGGTCCCCTCCGGAAGGATAGTACCTGCTGAGATAGGAGCCTGCCAAATGGTACAATGGGGAAGTGGAAGGAACCATCACCTTGTACTTGACTTCAAGGGTGACCGTGGCTCCCGCAGGTATGGATATCCGGGTATATGTCCATAGGCGGGATGACTGGGGATTGTGTATCCATTCCCCCATTTCCTCGTCATATTCCTTGCTGGCGGCCTCCACAACCTCGTCGGCAGCTGTCCACTCCAGTTCCTTTCCGCCCAGTAGGAAATGGATATCCTTAAGATAATTGCCCGCTCCACCGCACTCATACATACTCTCGGAAAAGTCATCCCCGCTGAAGTACGAAGGACCTATCCTCCCGCAGTAGTCAATCGGGAACCCGTAATCTATGGACGGGAAATCCTTGCCTGATGTATTGCGAAGCACGTACTTTACGGCCACGCTCGTATAAGGGAACTCCGGCACAACCACAAGGTCCTCGCTTACCACTTCGACCTCCTTGATTTTGAGGGGGACGGGATTGGATGAACGGACGAATGCACTGAAGGCAATGACAGGGTCGCCGTTGGCGAAAAGCCCCAAGGGGAAAAGAAGCCCCAGCAGGGCGGAAAACAATATTTTTCTTTTCATAGGTGAAGAATTTCATAAAGCCCCGCGCACATAGCTCTTCTGCGACACGGGGCCCTTAGTTTATCGTAAAAGTCAAGAGCCTGACTGCCAATCCCTACTTAATCACACCAAGTTCCTTGCCAACTTTTATGAAAGCGGCGATGGCCCGGTCAAGATGCTCCTTGGTGTGGGCCGCTGAAAGCTGGACCCTGATCCTGGCCTGTCCCTTCGGGACAACCGGATACGAGAACCCGGTAACGAAGATATTCTCCCCTGCCATCCTGTCCGCGAACTGTCCGGCTAGCTTGGCATCATACAGCATGACTGCGCAGATGGCTGACTGGGTCGGCTTGATATCGAATCCTGCCTCAATCATCTTGTCACGGAAATATGCCACATTCTCCTGCTGGCGGTCATGGAGATCATCGCTCTCTTCCAGCATCTTGAACATCTCAATGCCGGCTGCCACAATCATCGGAGGAAGCGAGTTGGAGAACAGGTAAGGGCGCGAGCGCTGGCGAAGCATCTCGATTATTTCCTTGCGACCTGTCGTGAACCCGCCTACGGTGCCTCCGAAAGCCTTTCCGAGGGTGCCGGTGAAGATGTCTATCCTGCCATAGCAGTCAAACTGCTCGGCCACTCCCCTTCCCCTCTTTCCGACGACTCCTGCCGAGTGGCTCTCGTCAACCATCACAAGGGCGTCATACTTCTCAGCCAGGTCGCAAATCTTGTCCATCGGGGCGACGTTGCCATCCATTGAGAACACACCGTCAGTGCAGATGATGCGGAAACGCTGTGCCTGGGCAAGCTGCAGACACCTCTCGAGGTCTGCCATATCCGCATTGGCGTAACGGTAGCGCACAGCCTTGCAAAGACGTACCCCGTCAATGATGGATGCGTGGTTCAGGGAGTCGGAAATAATTGCATCCTCCGCCCCCAGCAGAGGCTCGAACACTCCGCCGTTGGCATCGAAGCACGATGCATAGAGGATGGTGTCCTCTGTGTGGAAGAAATCCGATATGGCCTTCTCCAGCTGTTTGTGAAGGTCCTGGGTTCCGCAGATGAAGCGGACCGAAGACATCCCGAAGCCGTGGGTCTTCATGGCCTCCTGGGCAGCAGCAATCAGACGAGGTGAATCAGCCAGACCGAGATAGTTGTTAGCGCAGAAGTTGAGAGCCTTGGATCCGTCCTCAAGCTCTATCTCAGCACTTTGGGCAGAGGTGATATTCCTTTCTTTCTTGTACAGACCCGCCTCCCTGATGGAAGAGATCTCGTCCTGCAGATACTTCTGAAACTTACCGTACATGATGATAATGTTATTGAAATTTATGGTTAATCATCTACTGACAATGGCATTTGTGAGGAGGGAACGTGACCGTTTGCCCCCTTCGACATTGTTCTTACAAATTTAAAGAAATAACCCACAAGTTGCACTTTTATCTTAATAAATATGGGCTATTTCGCTTAATAATACTAAATTTGTACCCGCCAATAACATTTTTGATTATTGTAACCGTCGATTCATCTGATGAAGAATGTACTTGTCATAGGTTCTACGGGTCAGATTGGCTCGGAACTGACACTGAAACTAAGAAAGGACTACGGTCTGAATGTCATAGCCGGATACATAAAGGGTGCTGAGCCCAAAGGTGAACTTCTTGAAAGCGGTCCATGCGAGGAAGCCGACGTAAGGGACTCCCAAGCTTTGGGGGCGATAGTGGACAAGTACAGAATTGACACGATCTACAATCTAGCCGCCATCCTCTCGGCGGTGGCCGAAAGAAAGCCCCTTCTTGCATGGGACATCCAGATGAACGGACTGCTGAACATCCTGGAAGTGTCCAGAGAGAAAGGCTGTGCCGTATTCACCCCTTCGTCAATCGGTTCCTTCGGCGAGGGCACGCCCCACATCAACACTCCGCAGGACACCCTGCAGCGTCCCCGCACGATGTATGGCGTAACGAAAGTCGCAACCGAACTTCTTTCCGACTATTACTTTCACAAGTACGGAGTCGATACCCGTTCGGTAAGGTTCCCTGGGCTCATCTCAAATCTCACTCTTCCCGGAGGCGGGACCACGGACTATGCAGTGGAGATTTTCTACAGCGCCGTGAAAGGAGAGGAGTTCGTCTGCCCCATAGCGGCAGGGACCTTCATGGACATGATGTACATGCCTGACGCACTTAAGGCGGCGATTGACCTTATGCAGGCAGATCCTTCGAGGCTAGTACACCGAAACGGATTCAACATAGCATCCATGAGTTTCGATCCGGAAATCATCTACGCCAAGATAAGGGAAAGGATACCTTCTTTCACTATGAGGTATGAAGTGGACCCGCTCCGCCAGGGGATAGCGGACAGCTGGCCCGACAAGATGGACGACAGCTGCGCAAGACAGGAATGGGACTGGGCCCCTCATTACACAATGGACATGATGGTGGACGACATGATAACCCACCTCCGCCAAAAGTTCGCCGCCAAGTAAGACAATAGGCATCGGGAATCCCGATGCCTATCTCTTTTTCACTTGCAAGGCCCTTCGCTACCCCTGCTCTGCATACAGGGAAATAATCTGCAGAATCACCTCACTAGCCTTCTGGATGCTCTCAAGGGGGACATACTCCATCTTCCCGTGGAAGTTAAGACCTCCGGCAAAGATATTGGGGCAGGGCAGTCCCTTGAATGAAAGATTGGCTCCGTCGGTGCCGCCCCTGATTGGCTGGATGCGGGGTTTCACTCCGCACCTCTCCATGGCCACGATGGCCTTCTCGACGACATGGTAATGCGGGGCTACCATCTCTTTCATATTGTAGTACTGGTCACGTAGGGTGAGAGTGGCGGTCCCTTCTCCATAACGGGAGTTTATGAAAGCGACCGCTTCGGCGATGACAGTCTTCTTTTTCTCGAAAAGGGCCCTGTCATGGTCACGGATAATGTAGCGGAAATCCGCTTCCTCCACCGTCCCCTTGAAAGAGATGATGTGGAAGAAGCCCTCATAGTTCTCGGTGAACTCCGGTCTCTGCTCCACGGGAAGCAGGGCATTGAGTTCCTGGGCAATGAGGATTGCGTTCTTCATCTTTCCCTTTGCGGAACCGGGATGGACGTTGCGGCCCTGGATATGGACAGCGGCACTTGCGGCATTGAAGTTCTCCCACTCGAGTTCACCTTCCTCCCCTCCGTCCATCGTATATGCATAGTCAGCACCGAATTTCTTGACATCGAACTTGACCACGCCCCTGCCGATTTCCTCATCGGGGGTGAATCCCACCTTGATTTCACCATGCTTGAACTCGGGATGTTCCACGATATACTGAACCGCATTCATTATCTCTGCGACCCCTGCCTTGTCATCCGCTCCAAGAAGCGTAGTCCCATCTGTCGTAATGAGAGTTTTTCCGATGAAATGCAGCATCTCCGGGAATTCGGAGGGCTTCAGATAAAGCCCGGGGACTCCTCTTAGCGGAATGTCGCTTCCGTCATAGTCTTTTATAATCTGCGGCTTGACATTAAGTCCCGATGCATCGGGAGCAGTGTCGACATGGGCTATGAATCCAACGCTTGGAACCTTTTTGTCGATGTTTGAAGGTATACTGGCCATGACATAGCCCCACTCGTCAAGTTCAGCATGTACTCCCATAGCGAGGAGTTCATCCTTGAGAAGGCTCAGCAGGACAAGTTCCTTGCTGGCACTGGGCTGAGACTCAGAGTTTTCATCGGACTGAGTATCATAACTTACGTAACGAAGAAATCTATCCAGTATGTTTTCCATGATAGTATGTGTGTGGTATATATTGCTTCACCCCTGGAAAGCCCGATTGAATAAGCGACAAAACCGGGCCCCTCAAGTTTAGACAAAGATAAGAATATATTTCGTCAATCCTTTTTTTGAAGCAATCCTTCAAGCAGGAACAGAGTGAAAGTTGCAGTCCAGGAAACAAAGTCCCCCGCAAACCTTCAGTGAGGTTGCGAGGGATATTGCCTTCCAAGGTATTGACATATTGCCCGTAAAAAATCTACTGACCGCAGAACTGTCCCATCAACAGTATTCCTTGTGTGCTTCTTTCAATAATGGCGAAGAGGAACGGATGGTCGGCAATGAATTCTGTCTTTTTTGTAAGTGGCGCTCCGGTAAGGCCCGCCGGAATGACTGTTGCCGCAGCAGCTTTCGCACCGGATTCATCCACCTCGATATAGCACGCCTGCCTGGTGTCTTTCAGGCGAATGGTCCCAGGGACATCGGCTATCAGGCTAAAATCCGCCTCGCCAGAAAAAGAGGTGGGCATACCCATATTGGACAAGTGTCCATCCAAAGACAGGGCGGTTTCAATCTTGAATTTCGGTATCCCAACGGGCAGTTCCTTTTCTTCGGCTTTCGACAACAGTCTCTCCCACTGTTCAAGGCTGACGGCCTGAACGTCTCCGTTCTTCTCAAGGGGAAGCAAGAAGACCATCTCGAACGCGCCATTGCCATAAGGCATACGAAGCAGCTGGTACTGGTCATCTTCAGCATATTCGAACGACTCTGTCTGCAGCATCATGTCAACGACACCTATTTTCCCGCCCCAAAGATGGAATGCGTAGTTGGAAGTGGTCTTGCCCGGATCGAAAACCGATGACCACTTTCCCTTGAACGCCAGGGCATTGAGAGCCATGGATACGGTCATAGGGTCCACCTCTTCCACTAAGGACGGAATCATCCCGCCAGTCTTATTCTTGACCCAGTCATTGATCCATGTCTTGCTCTTATCGGGCTCATTAAAAAAGTCCAGTCCCTTCACCTCTGCACCATAGGAGGATGTTACAGTTTCCCGGTAATCATCCTTTATAGAGAACCAAGACCCAACAAGCAATGCGTCAGCCAGTTCAAATGAAACGCTGGGGTCCACTGCCAGAAGCTGCTTGGTGTAGGAGCGGAGGTAGTTGTTTATCGATTCGTTGTCAGCCCCGTCAAAACCAATGACGGAGGCAATCTCCTCATGAGTCTTCCCCTGGGCACCGTTCTGGACCATTCCCAGGCCCCTCTGAAGACTGAATGGAGATATGATGAAATTACTGCGGGAATAAACCTCTTTAAAATAACGGAATGCAAGTTCATTCCCCTCCCGCACATATTCCGTCTCGGACTTGGTGAGAGTAATGTCCTTGCGGGGACGGAGTTTGCCGTCACTGTCCAGCTTGCCGCAAGAAGAGATAGCCAGAACTGTCAAACTGTTCCCAAAGCTGGTGTTCAGGGATGCTACGCAAAAAGGGGTTCATGAGGAACTGTCTCCTCTTCTTTGGATATCTTCTCCTCGGAGACAGGGAGCGCACCTCCGCCTGAAGCCTCGCTTCCAGGGGAGACTTCTATGACAGGGTTGTCCTTTCCTTCTTCCGGAAGGTTTCCTTCTGTGGGAATGCCGCCTCCGGCTTCCCGGGAAGCCTTCTGGGCTTTCTCCCGTTCTTCCTTTTCACGGCGGGCCCTGGCCTTCTCCCTCTCTTTCTGAAGTTCCTTCTGATGCTTCTTCTCGTAAATCTTTCTGTAGTACTCCAGTTTCTCGGCATCCTTTATCTGCTGCTTTCTCTGCTTCTCCAGAGCCTTTAGTTTACGTTGCCTCTCCTTCTGAAGTTTCTTCTCAAGTTTCAGGGAATCCTTTACCGCATCAAGGCTATCCTGCCTGGCCCACTTCCTCTCCCTTTCCTCCTGCAGGGCTTTCTTCCTGGCAGCTTTCATTGCCTTCTGGGCAGCCTTCTCTTTTTCACGGAGCTCTTTCTTGGTGGGGGTCACGGTCTTTGGCACCCCTGCACCTGAAGAGAGAGTGTCCGTACCCACTTTCAATGAGTCCTTGGCCCCCGACAGGCTGTCCTTCGCAGGGACAGAGAGACTGTCCCTAGGTGGCAGTTTGCCAAGGGAGTCCTTGACGACGGACTCCCTGTCTCCCTGTGCAGACAGGGAGTCTGAAGGTGAGAGAAGTCCTCCTAATGAAGAGGTATCCATCGGGGTCTGCTCCGCAGGCTTCGTCCGTGGCCTGTTCCTCTTGGCTATTTCCCGCTCACGGATTTCCTTACGGATACCTGCGATATATCCCGGGAAATAGATATCTGTCTGGGTGAATGCGGGTCTGGTATGACGGGAATAGGAGAGCCTCTGGGACTTGGGGACCTTTGCGGTCGTGACATCCTGCGGGCTTGCAGGTCTTTTGTCGGGCTGCCATTCGAACCCCTTAAGGACCCTGTCCTCACTGGACAGCTGGGCAAGGGGATAGGCATTTGTCTTTGCCGACTCGAAATAATACACATCCTCTATCGTCCCTTCCGAGAAGAGGGCATACAACATTTTGGCCTCGCTCATGTTGACGGTGGCGAAGGTACTGTCTTCCTTCATGTAGAAGATGGCATTCGCTTCACCGAGGGCATCGAACCTCCTCAGTCCCCCCTGTCCATCGAAGTAGGCCAGCATCTCGGTGGAACGTATCTGGTCATAGCAGTTAGGTGCCTCCTCTATTATGACGAAGGCGTTGGACATGAGGCTTGCCTTTTCCATGGACTGGTTCTTCACAACTGCGAAGATACTGTCGGAGCGGAACTGCTGTGTGACTTCATTCCAGATTATGGGATCCCTGTACAGCCTGACCAGGGAATCAAGGTCCGTGTATTCCAGGGAATCGGCCACTATCTGGATATCCTCCCTGAATAGCCTTACCCTGCGTAGGGCCTTCAAAAATCCAATCCTTGTGGAGTCAATGGGCTGGGAGACGTCACTGGAGTCCGTCGGAGAAGTTATGCCTTCTCCCGCCGACAGGGAATCCGTCGGAGCTGTAATTCCCGCCCCTGCCGATAGGGTATCACTTGGCTCAAGCACGCCCAGACTGTCCTTCGGGATGGACAATCCTCCCTTCGGGACGCCAAGACTGTCCCCAGGGGTTTTCACGGTGTCACTTGGAGGAAGAAGCGGGGCATCTCCTTTCAAGGAATCCGAGGGCTGCCTATCCTTCCCGGCATCGGGAGGAGTGGCCCCTGAGGGGGCCTTGTCCTTTTTCGCCGGAGGGGCACCTATGTCCTTGCCTGAGGGGGAGTTCTTGTCCTTAAGAGCATCCTTTGATGCGGGAGCCTTGATGTCCGGAGGACGGTTGGGGTCTTTCTTCGCCGCCTCCTCGGCAGCCTTCCTTGCCTCTTCAGCGGCCTTTTTCCTGAAGGCGGTGACCGCATCGGTAGCTATGTCGGAGAGCCTCTGTTCGGAGGCCTTGAGTTCATAGGGAGGCAAGTCTCCCTTGAAACGTGACCTGTAGTCGAAATATTCAGCCGCGACCCAGACCGTATCCTTTCTCGTTCCCGTGGAATCCGTAACGGCAATTGCCGAGGGGTCCCGGGTCAGCACCAGCCTTGACGTGGAGTCCGTGTATACCGCCTGTCCGCAGAATGCGGATATTTTGTTCACCGTATCCTTCAGCTGCACCTTTCCTCTCATATCCAGGTTGGAATGCAGCCTGTCAAGGTACAGGGAGTCCGCCCACACCTCCTTCTCGGGATCCATCCCATGGACATCCCGGTAGAAGAGGAACAGGTCCCGGGGCCTGTCGTACCACCCGGCATTGGCGGACAGCATCCCGTTGTCCCTCCAGGCATCGGTGGCATAGCCGAAAGTGGCATGGTCAATATCCGTCCTGTAGACAAGACGGGTAGTCTTCACCCAGACCGAGTCAGTGAACATGTTCACCATCTCGGAGAAGGTGAATGTGCTTATCTTGGAATCATAGGTACCGTTGCGGCTCTCTATCACCTGACCGTCCTGCGAGCGGAAGGACCCGCCGTTACGGAACACGGCCACAGAGTCCTTTGTGTTGTAGTCGAGGTGACGGGTGCGAAGAGTGTTCTTGTCCTTGTCCTGGAGCTGCACGACCTGTCCCCTGAACTGGGCGAGGTCATTGTCAATGATGTAATGCAGGGAGTCCCCGGTCAGGACAGTCTGTTCCTGGAGTATCCTCACGTTGCCGTAGGCGTCTATCACGTTGCGTCCTACGTTCCACAGGGCGGTGTCACATATGAGGAAGGTGTTGTTGTGAAGGAAACGGGCGGGGCCGATGACTTTCCTGTAGGTCACTCCCCTAATTTCCATCTGCTGCATGGACTGGGCGGAAAGGAGGCTAACAAGCGAATCCACCTGCCCGGACTTTTCCTGGGCAGGCAGAATCGGACAAGCCAGAATTGCCGCAAATAGTATGAGCAGGACCCGTTTCAAGAAAGATGTTTCTTCAGCGTACAGTATCCCTTACTGTGAGGAAGCCACTTTCCTCCAGGCTTCCCTCTCGAACTCGCAGTCCTTGAAAATGGGATCGATGACGATATAGGTTGACTTGATCTTTTCCTCCATGAACTCATCCAGTGCGGCGAGGGCCTTTTTCATGCGGGCGTCACTGAGGAGCTGGTCGTAGTCATGCTCGAAGGTGGCGGTATGGGCGGGGAGAATCTCGTCCACTTTCACAATCTTGTAGACGGTATTGCCGTTTCGGCCCTCATTGTCCAGGGACTCCACCGGCTGGGAAATCTCCCCTACGCTGAGTGTACGGATGGCCTGGTAGTCCTGGGGCTTGAGCTCATCTATCTGGAAATATGACGAACCTGTGTTGGGGTCAGCCATCTGTCCTCCGTTGGTGCGGGTGGTGGGGTCCTCGGAATAGAACCTTGCCGCCAGGGAGAATGTGACCGCTTCGTTCATGATTTCCGTCCTGAGGGAATCCAGTGTCTTGAAAGCCTTGTCCCTGTCATCTGTCGTGTACTGGGGACGCATGAGGATGTGGCGGGCATTGAACATGTCACCTTTCTTCTCGATGACCTCGATGAGGTGGAACCCGTCAGGGGTCTCCACAATCTGGGATATCATGCCGGGCTTGAGGGACATGGCGGCATCGGAGAACGCCTGCCAGTAGATGGAACGGGGGGCCATGCCCAGTTCACCTCCCTTGCGGGCACTGCCCGGGTCCTCGGAATAGATCCTGGCAAGAGTGGAGAACTTCTCGCCATTGATAATCCTTTCACGGATATCCAGCAGGCGGGACTTCACTGCCAGTTTAGCCGCTTCGCGGTCCGGATACAGGCAGATCTGGGAGAGCCTGTACCTGATGGGGACGATGGGCAGGTCGGCGGTGTCAGTCTGGGCAATGTACTCCTTGACATCGTAAGGGGTGAGTTCGGGAATGGAACTGGTAATCTGGCTCTGCTCCTGCTGCGTGAGGGACTGGTCCTCCATCTGCTTTTTCCAGTCCTGGCGAAGCCTGTAGAGGGGTTTCCCGAAATATGCCTCCACCTGCTCGTCGCCTCCTAGATACTGACGGTAGGCGTCCATCTGCTGGGCCAGGGTGGAGGAGACCATGTCCTGATTGATGGTCAGGGAGTCAAGTCGGGCCTGCATCAGGAGGAGCTTGGACTCAAGCATCTGCTCAAGGAGGTGGCAACGGATATTGGAGTCCCCGTAGATGCCCCTCGCCCTCTGGGAGAGGATCTCGCCCTCAATCTGGCTTATGGATATCATCTCGCCTCCCACGACCGCTATGGTCTTGTCGATGAGACCGGCAGGATATGTCTGCGCAGCGGAAGGGACACCGCTCGCCACTGCGAGGGAGAGGGAGAGAAATATAAGTGCTTTTTTCATTTTGTCCGAATCAATAAATGACCATGTTTTCATCTCTACGGGCCTTCTCAAGCAAGTCCTGTTCCAAACTGTTCAACAGGGCCTTCTTACGGTTGGAAAGAATGGCGTCGCGGATTGTGTTCTCATAGTATTCCACCGGTCCGACCTGGGGCGGACGCATGCTCTGGGCGATGTATGCTATGCACAGTTCACCGCTTTCCATTTTCTTCTCGATGTAACCTCCGCGGGCCGACTGGAGGAAGGCGTTGATGTCCGTGGCCCCGAACTCACGGGCTATCATGAGGGCGCTGATCCACCGGTCATCGAATGTGGAGAAGCGCTGGGCGCTCTTGAAAGCGAGCTCCTCGGCTTCCATGAGGTCGTTGGCGTCATTGGATGCCATCTTACGACGGATTGTCGCAACCGAAGGGCTCTCGGGGTTTATTCGAAGGAAACGGGCCTTCACTATAGGAGTTCTCAGGACGAAATTATCCTGGTGGGCATTGTAGTACTCCTCGACCTGGGAAGGCGTGATGGTCGTATCAAGCCTCTGGTTCACGAACTTCTGTTCATAGCGGTAGCGAAGAAGCGAACGGCGGTAGTCCTCCAGTTCCCCGCTCACATTCTTCTCTTCCTTGCTCAGCTCGCTCTCCGCGACATCCAGAAGCAGCATATCCGTAGCCCATGATGAGATGTACTGGGCAGCCATGCGGGTGCTGTCCTCGGCGGATATCCCGCTGGGGATGAAAGCGGAGATTTCCGAAGCATAGAGATTATGCTTCCCGACGCTGGCCACGACCTGCCCGTCATGCACGATACCCGATATCAGGTTGCATGAGGGCACTCCCAGAATGCACAGTGAAAGCAGAAGTATTTGATGCAGTGACGGTATTTTCACGGTGTGTGCGTTTGCAAATGCTGTTTTTGTTACCTCGAGTAGTTGGGAGCCTCCTTCGTAATGGTCACGTCATGGGGATGGCTCTCCAGCAGACCGGCGGATGTGATCCTCACGAAACGGGCGCTACGCAGCTCCTCCACATTGTGTGCCCCGCAGTAGCCCATACCTGCCCTCAGGCCTCCGACCAGCTGGTACACGACCTCGGCTACGGTTCCCTTGTAAGGGACCTGGGATACGATTCCCTCGGGTACAAGCTTCTTGATGTCATCTTCCATATCCTGGAAGTAGCGGTCCTTGGATCCCTGTTCCATGGCCTCGAGTGAGCCCATGCCGCGGTAGGACTTGAACTTCCTTCCGTTGAGGATGATGGTCTCTCCCGGGGACTCCTCGGTACCGGCGAACAGGGAACCTGCCATGATGGATGACGCACCTGCGGCAAGGGCCTTGGTGATGTCACCGGAGTAACGTATACCGCCATCCGCAATGACGGGGACACCCGTCCCGCTAAGCGCCTGGGCTGCCATCATGACCGCGGATAGCTGGGGCATGCCGACACCGGCGATAATCCTGGTCGTACAGATGGAACCGGGACCGATTCCGACCTTGACTGCGTCAACCCCCGCCTCGTACAGGGCCCTTGCACCTTCGGCAGTGGCAACGTTACCCGCAACAATCTGCAGGTCCTTGCCCTTGAAAGCCTTACAGCACGCACTTATGACAGAGAGCACTCCCTCGGAGTGGCCGTGGGCGGTATCGATCACCACCGCATCGGCCCCTGCAGCCTGCAGCCTCTCGATCCTGTCGATGGTATCGGATTTGACACCCACTGCGGCAGCCACCAGAAGCCTTCCCTTGCTGTCCTTGGATGCGATGGGATTGTCCTTTATCTTCATGAGGTCCTTGTAGGTGATGAGACCTTCGAGCTTTCCGTCTTCATCTACCACGGGAAGTTTCTCGACCTTGCTTCTCATGAGAATCTCCGTGGCCTCGGCAAGGGATGTGCCCTTCTTTGCAGTAATCAGGTTCTCCCTGGTCATGACGTCCTTAATGGGGAGCTTCTTGTTGACCTGGAAACGGAGGTCACGGTTGGTGACGATGCCGATGAGATAACCCTGGGGATCCGTCACGGGAATGCCGCCGATGTGGTGCTTTGACATGAGGGCGAGCGCATCTCCCACCGTTGACTCCGGGGATATCGTGATGGGGTCGTAGATCATCCCGTTCTCGGCCCTCTTGACATGACGGACCTGCTCGCACTGGGCATCGATGGTCATATTCTTGTGGATGACCCCGATTCCTCCTGCCCTTGCCATCGCTATGGCCAGGTCAGCCTCCGTCACGGTGTCCATGGCAGCGGACACAATGGGGTTCTTGAGTACTATGTCCCTGGTGAAACGGGAACTCACGTCGACATTGCGGGGTATCACATCCGAATGTGCGGGAATCAGCAGGACATCGTCAAAGGTCAGGCCTTCGATGATTTGGGGTGCGGAGTAATTGCTCATGTTTTTGCTTGCTTTTGATTTTTCCGGTCCATCTCCACGGCCCGGACGGGAGTCCGGAACATGAATAATTTGGCAAAGTTAACAAAATTTATCGGCTGCAGGACCAGCAAGAATCCTCTCTT
>CAJOLJ010000061.1 GCA_905235445.1 uncultured Bacteroidales bacterium | reverse complement strand
GCCTCGGGACGGATGAGGGATCCACCGAACTGCAGGCCCTTGCCGGTGAGCACGCCGTGGTGCTCCCTGCGGAGTTTCTTGTACATTCCGTTCAGGTAGCCGATCTCCCTGCCGCCTACGCCGATGTCTCCTGCGGGAACGTCCATGTCGGGACCGATGACCCTCCACAGCTCCAGCATGAAGGCCTGGCAGAAACGCATGATCTCAGCGTCGGACTTTCCGCGGGGGTTGAAGTCGGAACCTCCCTTGCCGCCTCCCATGGGAAGGGTGGTGAGGGCGTTCTTGAATGTCTGCTCGAATCCGAGGAACTTGAGGATCGAGGGGTTCACGGATGAGTGGAAACGCAGACCTCCCTTGTATGGACCGATGGCGTTATTGAACTGGACACGATAGCCGGTGTTGGTCTGGACTTCGCCGTTGTCGTCCACCCATGTGACCCTGAAAGTGAAAATGCGGTCAGGCTCGACGAGTCTCTCGACAATCTTGGCGGCCTCAAACTCGGGATGCTTGTTGTACACATCCTCGATGCTCTCCAACACTTCGCGCACAGCCTGGAGATACTCCTTCTCCGTAGGATACTTGGCCTGGAGCTTGGCCATGATTTCTTCTGTTCTCATGATAGAAAACGTTCTTAGCTTTAATGTTTTTTAGCTTAATTTTATGCTTGGTCTTTTGTCTTGGGGAGGAGGGAATCCCCTCCCCTTCATTCATTGTTCACAACTACTGCACTGTCCAAGTCGAACCCGAGCACAGAAGCTCGTCCACGCTGTGGACCTTGGCCTTGGCGGAGACTGAGTGGACCTGGTTCGCTACATTCTCGTCATAGCAGTCCTGGGGGACGTCCCTTATGACACCGAGTGCCACGGGGAAGTCGGGGCCCTGCATGTCAGCGAGCATCATCTGAAGCCCGAGGTTGTCGGCATGGGGGTCATGCACGAGGATATCGTCCATGGTGGCATCGACGCCGATGGTGACCACCTTGAGGTTCCATCCGTCCAGGACGAGTCCCTTGTCCTTGTTGGCTCCGAATATCATCTTCTCCCCGGCCTTGAGGAAGATGGTCCTGTCGGCCCTTACCGCTCGGTCGGAAATGTCCGCATGGGAGCCGTTATTGAAGATGACGCAGTTGGTGCGGAACTCCATCACAGAAGTACCCTTGTGACGGGAGGCCTCCAGCATAATGTGCTCGCACAGGGGAAGGTCATTGTCGACGGCCCTGGCGAAGAAAGACCCCTTGGCACCGAGGACGAGGCTGCCGGGGTTGAAAGGCTCCTCGACTGTCCCGTAAGGGGATGTCTTTGTGATGGTACCGAACTTGGAGGTTGGCGAATACTGGCCCTTGGTCATACCGTAGATACGGTTGTTGAAGAGCATGATATTGATGTCCACGTTCCTTCTGATGGCATGGATGAAATGGTTCCCGCCGATTGCGAGGGCGTCACCGTCACCGCTGGCCTGCCAGACGCAGAGCTCTGGGTTGGCTATCTTCACGCCCGATGCTACGGCGGTTGCACGTCCATGGATGGAATGGAAAGCGTAGGTGTTCATGTAATAAGGAAGGCGGGAGGAACATCCGATCCCGGATACCACCACGACCTTCTCCTTGTCTATTCCCTTTTCCTCACATACCTTGGGCAGGGTCCTCTGGAGGGCTGCAAGCACTGCATAGTCCCCGCATCCGGGACACCACCTTACTTCCTGGTCACTCTTGAAATCTTTGAATGTATATTTAGGCATGGTCTGTCTTCTTTAGAGAGTTTCTTCTGTGCGTGTGTCCTACTTGGCAAGTACCTTCTCAATCGAGGATGTTATGTCCCCCACCAGGAACACCTGTCCCTGGACCTTGTTGCACTGGACAATGTCGAGGTCGGGATACTGGCTGCGAAGATACGACGCGAACTGTCCCGAGTTGAGTTCACACACAAGCACCTTCCTGAAGGAGGAAAGCACCTCATGGGTGTTGGCGGGAAGGGGGTTGATGAAATCGAAGTGAGCCCTGCTGACTTCGTATCCGTCCTCCCTTGCCTGCTGCACTGCGGTAAGCACGTGGCCGAAGGTTCCGCCCCAGCCAACCACGAGCAGTTCCCCGCTCTTCGCACCGTCCACTTCCAGGTCAGGGATGTCGCATACCACCCTGCTCACTTTCTCAGCCCTCTCCCTTACCATTGTCTCATGGTTCTCGGGATCGTTGGAAAGCACACCGTCATGGTTCTTCTCAAGTCCTCCGACCCTGTGCTCGAAGCCCTTCATGCCGGGGAACGCCCACTGCCTTGCGAGGGTCTCGGGGTCCCTCCTGAAAGGCCTGAAGGAGCCTTCCCCCTCCGTAGCGAAGCGGGGGGTGATGGCAGGATAGTCCGCCATCGAGGGGATCTTCCAGGGCTCGGAGCCGTTACCGAGGAACCCTTCGGAAAGAAGGACCACGGGAACCATGTGCTCCAGGGCTATCTTGCAGGCCATGAAAGCCTGGTCGAAGCAGTGAGCCGGTGAATGTGCCGCTATTACCACCAGGGGGCTTTCCCCATTGCGTCCGTACAGGACCTCCAGGAGGTCAGTCTGCTCTGTCTTGGTGGGCATTCCCGTACAGGGGCCAGCCCTCTGCACGTCCACTACGACAAGCGGCAGCTCGGTCATGACCGCAAGTCCGAGGGCCTCGCTCTTGAGGGAGAGACCTGGACCGGAGGTGGTGGTGACAGCGAGGTTGCCTGCGAAAGCGGCACCGATTGCGGAGCAGATCCCGGCAATCTCGTCCTCTGTCTGCATTGTCTTCACCCGCAGGCTCTTGTACAGGGCCAGTTCCTCGAGGATGGCTGTTGCCGGGGTGATGGGATAGGATCCGCAGAAGAGGGGAAGGTCCGCCTTCTCGGCTCCTGCCATCAGCCCCCATGCGAGAGCCTGGTTGCCGGTTATGTTGCGATAGGTCCCCTTCTCGGGCTGCGCAGGTGCGATATGGTAGGTGTCAGCCTCGATCTGGAGATTGGCAGCGTAGTTGTAGCCGTCGAAGACGACTTTCTTGTTGGGGGCAACCATCTCGGGACGTTTCTTGGCGAACTTCCCTTCAATGTAATTATATATGTAGTCGAGAGGACGGTCGTAAATGAAGCAGGCCATGCCCAGGGTGAACATGTTCTTGCACTTGTGGATGGACTGGAGGTCAAGTCCGCTGTCCTTTAGGGACTCTTCGGTAAGACGGGTTATGGGGGCGGCAATGATGGTGCGGTCGTCAATGTGAAGCTGCTCGAAAGGATTGGCAGTGAAACCGGCCTTTGCCATTCCCTGGTCATCGAATGCATCGGAATTCACCAGGACCATGGCTGTGCGCTTGAGCCACTTGGCGTTAGCCTTGAGGGCTGCGGGGTTCATGGCCACGAGCATGTCGCAGAAGTCACCCGGCGTACTCACCTTGTGGTCCCCGATGTGGACCTGGAAACCGGATACTCCGGCCACGGTTCCTTTCGGGGCCCTGATTTCGGCGGGATAATCCGGGAATGTGGACAGGCCGTTGCCGTAGATTGCCGACATATTCGCAAAAAGAGACCCGGTGAGCTGCATACCATCTCCCGAATCCCCAGCGAACCTGATTACAACGTCATGAGCATCTATGACTTTATGTTGCATAACAGATGATAAAATTAATGCTTGGTTGTAGTTTTTTAAAATGCGTGGCAAAATTAGTGATAAAAACGATACAAACCTATAAAATTAATTAAAATGTGTAAGTATAATTAAAAAAGCCGGCCCCCGTAGGAAGGAGGGCCGACCATAAGTCCATTTGTGCACTTCGGGTGTGCGGAATTATCCGTTATGCTTTGTTTACTGTGCCTGGGCTGCCTGTGCCTGAAGCTCTGCCTGGAGAGTCTCGAGAGTCCTGCCGTCAGGGATGTTGAGGGCCTTGCGGGCTGCGGGGGTGAGGTCAGTGAGCAGGGAAGGATCAGCGTAGATGTACTGGCTGGAGTCGAACACGATGGCGTAGCTTCCGTCCTTGGCGAGCTTATTCACCGCATCGATGGCCTTCTGCTGGATGGGAGCCATGAGGGTCTGCTGTTGCTGCTGAAGCTCTATCTGGATATTCTGCTGGAACTCGGAGATCCTGTTCTGGATGTCCACAAGTTCCTTCTCCTTGCTCTCCCTTATGGTCTGGGTCCAGGTGGAACTCTTCTGGGTGTACTGCTGATACTTTGTGGTGTATTCCTCCGCCATGCTATTGTATGTCTCCTCGGCCTCTTTCTGGGATGCGGCGAGAGTCGCCCTGGCCTGGTCGGACTCGGGCATCAACTGGACGAGTTCGGTATAGTTGACATATGCCATTTTGATATTCTGGGCAGCGGCTGATAGGGTGATGATGGCGGCTGCGGCCATCAGGAAGATTTTTTTCATATCCTATAATTATTGATTTCCTTAATAATTGACTTGCGGTATCTTGCTAAATCAAACTTCGTACCAAAACTTAGAACTCCTGTCCCATCATGAAGTGGAACTGGCTTCCACCATTGTTCGCGTCATCGAATCCGTATCCCCAGTCAATACCCAGGAGACCGATCATCGGTAGGTAAATCCTGGCTCCTACACCTGCGCTACGCTTGACCTGGAAGGGATTGAAGTCCCTGATGTCGGCCCAGGCGTTTCCGGCCTCGAGGAATACGAGGGCGAATATCGTGGACTGAGGCTGCAGGATGACAGGGTAACGGAGTTCCACGGTGAACTTGTCATAGACGTTACCCGAATAGTTCCAGCCGTTGGAATTGTACTTGGAGTAGGTCTGCGGAGTCAGGGAATAATTCTCGTAACCCCTCAGTGATATGATCTCCGTACCATAAGTCTGGTATCCGCTCATGCCGTCTCCTCCGAGCATGAACCCTTCGTAGGGAGAGTAACCCCAGTTGCGGTTGTAGTAGCCGACATATCCGAACTGGAACCCGGTCCTGAGGACGAGGTCACCTACGAGTTTATTGTAGAAGTCGGCCTTGATTTTCCATTTGTGGTACTCAATCCACTTGTACCTCTGCTGCCCGGTCCAGTTGTCGTAATTGATGTCCTTGTAGGAATTGACGGCGACCTTGTTCCCTTCGCTGTCGAAGTCATACTTCCTGAGAAGGGAGAAAGGAGGGGTAACCTGCAACGAGGCAGTGATGTTCGAGCCCACACGCGGGTATATCTGCTGGTCCGTGGAGTTACGGGACAGGGCCATCGTGTAGCTTATGTTGTTGGATATGCCGTCATCGATGATGAAGTATCCGGAGTACCAGTTATGCAGTCGGTAGGTCTGCCAGCTGAACTGGTTGTACAGGACAAAGTAGTTATCGGGCCACTTGAGTCTCTTACCGAGGCTGGCCGAGAATCCGAGCACTTCCATCTCCCTGTCGTGACTCAGTATGTTCCAGGCGAGGTACGAGTTTGTCTGACGGGTGTAGTAGGCGGAGAGGCTCAGGCTCGTAGGCTTCTTTCCGAAGAGCCAGGGCTCCATGAAGGAAGCGGACAGCGCCGTGTAGTAAGTTCCGGATGTCTGGAAGCGGAACGAGAGGTTCTGGGCGTCACCGAGGGGTACCGGCCTCCATGCTGTCTTGTCCAGGAAGCGCCGGGTGGAGAAGTTGTTGAACGAGACTCCGACGGTGGCGACGAAGGTGCGGCCTCCCCAACCTCCGGACAGTTCCAGCTGGCTGGAAGGCTTCTCCGTCACATTGTATATGATGTCGACGGTGTTGTTGTTCCCGTCCGGGATGATCGAGTAACCGCCTTCACCGGAAATGGCCTCGGGGTCGAACTGACCCAGCGAAGCGATTTCCCTGATGGAGCGCTCGAAGTCAGTCTGGGAGAACAGGTAGCCTGGACGGGTGAATATCTGGCGGCGGACGACCCTTTCGTTAGTGAGGTCATTGCCGTTGATGATGATATTGTTCAGCGTCGCCTGCTTCCCTTCCACGATCCTCATTTCCACATCTACCGAGTCCCCCTCGATATTCATTTCCACGGGCTGGACATTGAAGAAGAGGTAACCGTTGTCGCGGTACAGTTTGGAGACGTCCATGTCCCCCTGCTTGCCTCCTCCCAGGAGTCTTTTCTTCATGGTGACCATGTCATAGATGTCACCTTTCTTTATCTGGAGAATCTGGTTGAGGTTTTCCGCAGAATACACGGAGTTGCCCGTCCAGGTAATGTTCCTGAAATAGTACCTTGGACCTTCCTCGATGTTGAGGTCGATGGCAAGTTTCCCAGGCTCTACAGTATATATGGAATCCGACAGTATCCTCGCATCACGGAATCCCGCCTCATTGAATGCGGATATGAGGTTCTTCTTGTCGTTGGGATACTCCTTCTCGTTGAATTTCTTGGAGGAGAAGAAGTTATAGAACTTGTTGGATTTGGTCTTCTTCATGGACTTGGCCATCTTCCACTCGGAGACATGCTCAGCCCCGTTGAAATTGATGTCCTTGATCTTTATCTTGGGACCCCTGTCCACATTGAAATTTACCCGGATCGCATTCTTGACGATGGTGTCCTTGGTGACCTCGGTCGTGACCTTGACATCCCTGAAGCCCTTCTGGCGGTAATACCTGGCGATGATGTCGCGGGTGGTCTTGTCGACATACTCTGAGAACTCGCCTCCCCTCCTGAGGGAAATCCTCTCCTGGAGGTCCTTCCTCTCACCGCTTTTCACCCCGGTGAAAGTGTAACGGGACATCCTTGGACGCTCCTGGATACCGATGACGAACCAGGCGCTGTCGCGCTTGGAACTGAGAGAGTCAAGTTTCACTTCGACATTCTGGAAATACCTCTGGGCCCACAGGCGGTTCACGATGGAGGCGATGTCGTCCCCGGGGACGGTCACTTCCATCCCCTCGTGCAGACCGGACAGATTCGCGATCTGGGTTTCCGAATAATATGTGTTTCCCTCGACCCGGACTCCCCCGACAATGTATTTTTGGGGACGGGCATAATCAACGGTTACGTCCTGTCCCTTCACCCACAGGGGGCAAAGCAACAGAACGGCCAAGACCATTATCCAATATCTTCTCATGCAAAATAAATTACGGAAGCCACGGGGGTACCTGTGGCTAGAGCCCGCAAATTTAACAATTATTTAACTTTCCCGTATCGTCTGTCCCTCAAAGAATACTCAAGGAGGGCTTTATCCAGTTCCTCTTCACCAAAATCGGGCCAGAGGACGGGAGTGAAGTAAAATTCTGTATATGCGGCCTGCCAAAGCAGGTAATTGCTTATGCGCTGCTCCCCGCTGGTGCGGATGAGAAGATCCGGCTCCGGAATGCCGTCCGTGGCGAGATAATGCGAGAAATCATCCAGTGTGGCATTCTTGATGGCGTCGGGATTGTCGGCATTCTCAAGGGCGAAACGCTTCGCCGCCTGCAGGATGTCCCAGCGACCGGAATAGCTGAAAAACACAACCATGATCGTGCGGTCATTCCCGCTCGTCTTCTCGACTGCGAAGTCAATCATGGAATTCAGCAGGTCCCCGAGTTTCTCCCTGTTCCCGATGACAATGAGCTTGGTCCCGTTATCGATCATTTTCTGGAGTTTATTGGAGATGGTGTCCGCAAGAAGTTTCATGAGGGTGTCGACCTCATCCTTCGGGCGGTTCCAGTTTTCCTCGGAGAATGCGTACACTGAAAGGTACTTGATGCCCCTGTCCCGGCAGGCTTCTGCAACTCTTTCCACGGTTTCAGCTCCGGCAATATGACCGAAAGACCTTTCTCTTCCTCTCTTGGCGGCCCAGCGACCATTGCCATCCATGATTATGGACACATGGGTGGGGACTTTTTTGGGAGTTGTGTTTTCCATATGAACGAATGTGAGTGTGGGTTATTCCTTATGTATATATTATAAGAATATTATAAGATTGGTTTGAACGGTCGTGGAACATCTGCCCAGAGGGGGTCAATTGTTCTCCGGGGAATTCCGCTTGTCCTCGCCCCAGAACAGTTTCGTCCGCAGGGCATTCACGAAATCCGAACGCAGTGAACGGACTTTCTTAAGCGAAAAGCGTGCCAGCGACACCCTCAGCGTATCTCCTTCCATGAGATGGAAAGTCCTGTTATCGAGGGTCAGGACCGCAGGGTCCTCCCTGCTTATGATCCCGAGGGACACACGGGTGGTCTCCGGGACAATGAGCGGACGGACATTCAGGTTGTGGGGTGCGATGGGTGCGATGATGAGCACCCTGGAATCCGGCATGCAGATGGGTCCCCCGACACTGAGGCTGTAGGCTGTGGAACCCGATGAGGTGGCGACCAGCAGTCCGTCTGCCCAGTAGGTAGGCAGAGGCTCACTGTCGAGGGTCACCTCTATGCCGAGCACACTGTGGCTGCTGCGGTGAACCGTCACCTCGTTCAGGCTATATGGCCAGAATCCCTCTATCTCCCTGATGCTCCCACCAGGGGATATCACCTCGGTGCACAGCATGGAGCGGTCCTCTATGCTGTAGTCCTGCGAGAGGATGCTCTGCAGGGCCTCCTTCCCATCGAACTCGGACAGGAATCCCACCCTGCCGAAATTGATTCCCATGATGGGAATGCCCTGAAGGGCGGCTCTCTTCGCTGCCGAAAGGAAGGTCCCGTCCCCTCCCAGGGAAAGGAGGAGGGAGGTTTGGGGAAGCAGGTCCGCTGCACTTTCTATGTCATATACTTCCACCCCGTTGGACCGAAGTCCCTCTACGAGCTGTACGGCCTCCTTACGGGTGCGAAGTGACTGTTTTTTTGTAAAAACGGCGATTCTCATTGTCAAACAGTTAGAATCCGTCCCTCTTTGCATCGGAAGGGAGCGGAGTTGCTATCGGGTATCCCGATTGAATGTCAAAAGTACGGAAAAAGTTTCGTTTTCATGCACTGCAGTTCCACCGGCGGGCGAAAGGGGTGCCACTTTGCACGGGCTAAAGTATTTATCTTCCCGTTTTTGGGAGTTTTGCACAAAATTTGTGCAGACATACGGCAGCTTCATACCTCTTATATATAGCTGTATCAAAATGACTAGACTGAGCGTAAACATAAATAAGATAGCCACCATCCGCAATGCCCGTGGAGGCAATGCCCCGGATGTGGCGCTGGCAGCCCTTCGCTGCGAAGACTTCGGCGCCGAAGGCATTACCGTGCATCCCCGTCCCGACGAGAGGCACATCCGCTACAATGACGTAAGGACAATCCGTCCTACCATCAGGACGGAATTCAATATCGAAGGGAACCCCATCCCCTCTTTCGCGGACCTCGTCCTGGAAGTCGTACCCGACCAGGTTACCCTGGTCCCCGACGCCCCCGACGCCATTACATCCAACGCAGGATGGGACACCATCCGGAACAGGGAGTTCCTCTGCTCGATGGTCAGCAAATTCAAAGCCGCCGGAATACGCACTTCCATTTTCATTGACCCCGATCCCGAGATGGCAAGGGGTGCAAAACTTTGCGGTGCGGACAGGGTGGAACTGTATACGGCCGCCTATGCGGAGAACTACCCCACCGACAGGGACAAAGCCATAGCCCCATACCTTGAGACAGCACTTGCCGCAAGGGAGTGCGGACTTGGGCTGAACGCCGGTCACGACCTCAGCCTGGAGAACCTTGAATTCTTCATCAGGACAATACCTTTCACCGATGAAGTCTCCATCGGACATGCCATTATTTGCGATGCCCTTTACATGGGTCTCGAGAAAACAATAAAGGCATATTTGGCACAAATCAAGATTTTTTAGATAACTTTGCACTTTATGCCCGCTGAAAGCGGGTGTGACCCCCCATCAGAATAATAAAAAAAGAGACAATAAAAATGAAAAACACACCTCTTATCCTCAGCATCATTTCCCTGGTAGCTGTTGCAGCTATGGGTATCATCCTACTTACCACCTCTTCAGGCCAGAAGAAAACCACCGTCACCCCTGAGGGCGTCACCGAGACGACAGCCCAGAAAGGCGACATAGTCTATTTCAACCTGGACAGGATCCTCAATGAATATGACATGGCCAACGACCTCAGGACCGTGGTCCAGAGCAAGGTCCAGAGCATCCAGGAGGAAGTGAACCGTAGGGGAACCCGCCTGCAGAACGACATCAACAAGTTCCAGGACGATGTCAACAAGGGACTCATCCTTCGTTCCGTTGCTGAGCAGAAGAGCCAGACCCTCGCCCAGAGGCAGCAGGAGTTCCAGAACTACGCTTCCCAGAAGGACCAGGAGATCATGGAAGAGCAGCAGGTAATGGTGAACCAGATCGGGGACGCCATCAAGACCTTCCTCGACAAGTACAACGCCGAGAAGGAATATGCCCTTATCATCAGCACCCAGGGTGATATCCTCCCCGCTCCCGTAGCAGCCGGTGACCCTCACCTGGACATCACCGAAGAGATTCTTGCAGGCCTCAATGAGGAATACGTGAAGACCAAGAATGCAAAACCTGCACAGGAATAATCAACCGACTTTATACTTGATGCCGCCACGGCGGCATTTTTTCGTAAGCATGAGAACGAGACACTATCTCACCTTCATTCTGGCAGCTGTCCTCTTCATGGTCCCCGCACCCCCCAGGGCGCAGGCACAGGACTACACGTCCTCTCCCGTGAACGTGAGCAAGGACAGGGTCAGGGGTTCTGACGGAAAGGTCTATTGGTCCCATGCCGTTCTCAAGAACCAGACACTGTATTCCATAGCCAAGGCCTACATGGTCTCCGTAGATGATATCTACAAGGCCAATCCTTCCCTGAAGGAGGAAGGCCTCAAGGCAGAGACTCTGATACTTGTACCCATCAGCCAGAAGCTGCTGGACTCCATGAAGGGAGAGGAAAAGACCGCCTCCCCCGAGGAGGGGACCCCCTCACCTTCTGAGGAGACGACAACAAAGAAGGCCACCGCCGCCACTGCCATCCCCCAAGAACTCACCGAGGGCAGTGATGATTATTTCGTCCACGTCGTGAAGTGGTACGAGAACTTCGATGACATAGCGAAGAAATACGGCATCCCGTCAGCATACCTCATGAAGTACAACGGCATGACTTCGAAGAAGCTCAAAAGCCGGATGAAACTTAAAATCCCCCGCTACCTTCCTACTGAGACAGATGAGACACCCTCCCCTTCCGAGGGTCAGGAAGGGGTGACCGCCGAGGGAGATGGCTCTTCCGAGGACAAAGGGCAGGATGAAGAGACGACAGGCACCAAGGAATTCAAGGCCAAAACCGAGGCCAAGATAGCTCTTCTCATGCCTCTTGGTTCGCAGAGCGCAACCCCCAATGTCAACAACATGGACTTCTATGCGGGAGTGCTCATGGCTGTCCGCCAGGCAGCAGAGGATGGATTCGGGGTGGACCTGAGTGTATTCGACACGCAGACATCCAAGTTCCCGGTTGATTCCGCAGCCCTGAGCGGGATGGACTTCGTCATAGGTCCCACGACAGTCGACGGTCTTCGCAAGGTCCTCGCGATGAGTGAGGACTCCTGTGCAGTCATATCCCCTCTCGACCCCAAGGCCACAGCCCTCATCCCGGGACACGCCAACTTCATACAAGCGCCTTCCCCCACAGCGGACCAACTTTCGGACCTGGTCAAGTGGATATCGGAGCAGTACAAGGAAGGTGACAAGGTCATTGTCATCTCGGAGAGCGGTACCAAGGCTCTTTCGGACCTGGATACCCTCTTCAAGCAAAAGGACATTAAAGCCGTGGACTTCTCCTTCTCCATCACTGAGGGACGCACCATCATCGGACCGATGACCGAGCTCCTGGTGGACGAGGGCATGAACCATGTCATCATCCGTTCCGAGAAGGAAGCGTTCACGTTCGAGGCTGTGCGCAACCTGAACCTCGCCCGCCACAGGAAGAAACCCATCACACTGTACTCCCCCTCCAGGATACGCAACTTCACGACAATCGATGTCGAGAATCTCCACGAGCTGAATCTCCACACCTCGATGTCATACTTCGTAGACTACGACGACAGGAGGGTGAAGGATTTCCTGCCGATGTACAGGTCACTGTTCAATGCGGAACCCTCGCAGTTCTCTTTCCAGGGTTATGACCTGGCCCTCTTCTTCCTCGATGCCATAAAACGAGACGGCAACCTCTGGATGGACCGTCTGGAAGGCATGGACGAACAGAGCATGCTGCAAAGCAACTTCCGCTTCTCCCGCATCCCCGATGGCGGCCTTCAGAATCTCGGTATCCGCAGGGCAGTATATACGGAGGATTTCAGGATACTGAAAGAGAAGTAGATGCAAGAAGGTTCGACGCCGAACCCGTTACGATAAATCCCAATCCTGGTAAGCAGGACTGGGATTTTTCCATTGACCACAGACAGAATGTAATTGAATTTCGGGGAATAAGAGTATCCCTATGAATTCTCCGAAAGGAGGGCCCTGGCATTCGAGAGTGCCTGGGGTGTAATCCTGGACCCGGACAGCATCCTCGCTATTTCATTGAGACGTCCCCCTTCATCGAGAAGTGAGATTGTGGTGTAAGTCCTGTCCCCTTCGTCCCGCTTGGACACGAGGTAATGTGCGGAGCCCTTGGCCGCGACCTGGGGAAGGTGCGTGATCGCAAAAATCTGCATGTCACGTCCCATGGAACAGATCATCTGTCCCATCTTGTCCGCTGCGGAACCGGACACTCCGGTATCTATTTCATCGAAAACAAGGGATGGCATCATGGTGTAACGAGCCATCATGGCCTTCAGGCAGAGCATTATCCTGGAAGCCTCACCGCCGGAAGCGCACTTCCCGATGTCCTGGGGATTCTTGCCGGTGGATGAGAACCTGAAGACAATGGCGTCGGATCCCGTGGGGGACGGGGCCGACGGAAGAAGCTGGACATCAAAGAGAGCCTTGTCCAGTTCAAGGGAACGTATGGAGTCCTGTATTGCACGGGAGAACTCCTTAGAGAAGCGAAGCCTCTTTTCATGGAGGGCCTCGCAAATCTTCCCGAGGGCTTCACTCTCCTTTTCGATGGCCTTCTGCAGGTCGGAACGCCGCCGCTCAAGTTCCTCGGTATCGAAGAGCGTTTCGCCAAGGGCGTCACGCACGGCGATCACCTCCTCGATGCTCGAGCATGAATGCTTCTTCATGAGGTCATAAAGTTCACCCATCCTGTCCTCCACCTGCTCCAGGCGTCCGGGGGATACTTCCACCGAGGACTCCATGGCGGACACCTCGGACAGGATATCCTCCAGTTCCACTCTCACCGAGTCCATCCTCTCGGACAGGGGGCCACAAGCGGGAATGAAGGATGAAGTCCTGGAAAGGAGGCGAATGGATTCCCGGAGGGAAGCGTCCGCATTGCAGCCGCCCTCATCCTGTTCCCCGTCAAGAATGTTCCTGACTCCGAAGAGGTTCTCCCTTATGGTTTCGGCATTGGCAAGCTGCCTGTGCTCAGCCTCCAGTTCCTCCAATTCACCCACCCGAAGGGATGCCCCCTCAAGCCGCTCATACGCAGCCTGGTTGTAGTCCCTCTCCCGGACGCTTGTCTGTATCTTCGCGGTAATGGACAGAAGTTCCGCCTTCATGTCCTGGAGGGCGGAATAGGATTTCCTGCACCCTGACAGAAGTTCCCCGTTCCCCGCATAGCTGTCCAGGATCCCCAGCTGGAAAGTCTTGTCCGAGAGGAGCATTGTCTGGTGCTGGGAATGGATGTCAACAAGACGGGACGCCATTTGCTGGAGAATGGCGAGTTTGACAGGTTCATCGTTGACAAAGCAACGTGACCTTCCGCTTTTCCCGAGGACACGGCGAAGAAGGACGGTCCCCCCGTCCCAGGGGAGGTCGTTGGCGGAGAAAACCTCCTCCAGAATGGGATCCGGCCCGACCTCGAAGAGGGCCTCGACCACGCAGTTATCCCTGCTCTCCCCCACCATCGAGGGCTCGCTCTTGGCACCGAGGGCCAGGGAGAGGGACCCAAGGAGGATGGATTTGCCGGCACCCGTCTGCCCGGAGATTATGACAAGTCCTCCCGGGAAGGAAATATCCAGGGAATCAATCAGGACATAATTGCTTACATGAAGGGATTTCAGCATATATACACAGATCTACTTCTTTGAATTCACCGTCGGACCGGGGGAGAGGAAGATTCAGGGTATAGCATTCCCCCTTGCCAGACTTTGTACGCAGGGCCATCTCACCGGAAACGGAAAGGAGAGGCCCCCAAGCAGGTAAGGGGGAGAAAGACTAGTCCTTGTCGTCGTTTTTCGCGAAACGATATGTCAGCTCTCCGCTGAGGAACTCCTCTATCGCAACGAGACCGGGCTTGGGCTGACGCTCATAGAACTTGGATATCTCGATCTGCTCGTGGTTCTCGAAGACCTCGTCCAGGGAGTCACGGTCGTTCTTGAAATCCTCCAGTTTCTTGTTCAGCTCTTTCTTCTCCGCGAGGGCGATCTGGTTGGCCCTCTTGTAGAGAACCGCTACGCTCTCATAGATGTTGCCTGTAGGCTCCGCTATGTACTTGACATCGCGGGTAACGGTATTTGTCGGTACTCTTCTCTTGTCCATTTCTTTACTTTGTTCTTTCTCTATTCTTCATGGAAGGTCACCCCTTCCATATAATAGTACGGGAAGGAATCCGGAAAGGTTTCAAAATTTTCATTTCTACTCCCCGGAGGCTTTCGCTGCCTCAAGTCCGGCCTTCTTGGCGGCCTTCTCAAGGGCCTTCTGCTCTTTCTGGAGAGCTTTCTGCTCCTTCTTTGCAGCTTTCTCGGCTTGCTTTTGCTCCTTCTCGGCGGCTTTCCTCTCCTTCGCGAAATCCTTCTCGGAAGTCTCGTCTATGTCTTGGTCGTTGCCGGTGAAGCGACCCGTCGCCTTCTGGGCCCTGGCATACAAGGCCTTGAGTTCCTTGGTATAGGGGGAGTCGGGGAACTCGCCTATGAAGTTGAAGTAATCGTCGATGAACACCAGATACCTTTCCTTTCTCTTCTCGGCGACACTCATCTGCGCGAAATGGTACGAAGACATAGCTATATAATATAGTATATCCTCCCTGTAGATGTTATCCGCATCGTCCCTCAGGACATTTCGGAATGCCACCCGGGAAGCCTTGTAGTCCTCAATGTGGTAATAGAGCTTTGCCGACTCGTAGGCTTTGCGGTCCATACGGTCCCCAAGGTCCTTGAGCATGGCGAGGCACTCATCACTGTATTCCTTGTCATCGGGATAGTCGGAGAGGAACTCGTTTATGGATGAGATGCAGGTATAGGTCGGGGTGGCATCAAGTTCATAACGGAGAGTCTGGCGGTACAGGCAGTCAAGGTGCAGGAAACGTGCATCCTTGGTGAATGGGCTGCGGGGGAATGTGGTATAGAACTTCTCGAAGTTGGCCTGAGCCGTGAAAAAATCCTTGTAGCGGTAGTTGCTCAGTCCCCAGTAGTAGAGGACGGTATCCTCCTGCGGAGTACCGGTCACGTACACGGACATGGATTCGAAAAGAGAGGCCGCCTTCTGGTACTTGCCGGCATTGAAATACTCGAATGCACCTTTGTACTTGGCACTTGTGTCACTGCTGGTAAGCAGGGCATCGTACTGCGATTTGCAACCCGCGATGGCGATGGCCGCCAGCGAGAGGAAAAGGAGCAGTTTTTCTTTTATTCTCATCTTGGACAATTGTATTTTTACTTTTCTGAGTGTGAGAGCAGGAACCTCTCCACGTCAAGGGCTGCCATGCAGCCCGATGCAGCTGCACTGATGGCCTGACGGTAGCGCGGATCCTGGACATCCCCAGCAGCGAAGACACCCTCGACGCTTGTCGCAGCGCTCTTGCCTTCAGTTATTATGTAACCATTCTCGTCGGTCCTGACCAGCGGGGTGAACATCTCGGAATTGGGATGATGGCCTATGGCCAGGAAGAAACCGTCAATGGCAATATCAAAAACAGTACCATCCTTTCTGAGCAGCCTGGCACCGGTCACTCCTTCGCCATCACCGAGTACCTCCTGGGTGTTGCAGTTCCACAGAACCTCGATATTGGGAGTGGAGAGGACCTTGTTCCTCATTGCCACCGAAGCCCTGAAGACGTCACGCCTCACTATCATATACACTTTCTTGCAAAGCGAAGCCAGGTAGGTGGCCTCCTCGCATGCAGTGTCTCCCCCACCTACCACGGCAACGACTTTCTTCCTGTAGAAGAAACCGTCACAAGTGGCGCAGGCGGACACCCCCATGCCCCTGTACTTGGTCTCGGAAGGGAGCCCGAGGTAACGGGCGGTGGCTCCGGTGGCTATGATGACTGTCTTGGCGCTTATCTTCCTGCCTTCCTCGTCGGTAGCCACGAAGGGACGTGAGGAAAGGTCTATGTCCACTATCCTCCCGGGCCGGAGGTCCGCCCCGAAACGCTCGGCCTGGGCAGCCATCTCAGCCATCAGGAAGTTGGCGTCAACTCCCTGAGAGAAACCAGGATAGTTCTCCACCATGGTAGTTGTGGTAAGCTGCCCCCCTTTTTCCATTCCTTCATACAGGATGGGGCCGAGGGATGCGCGGGACGTGTATATCGCGGCAGTGTAGCCGGCAGGTCCCGATCCTATTATGAGACAATTCGTGGTTTCCATAAACTTGTTTTTCTGTTCGTCACCGAGCCAAGACCCCTTGGCGGCAATAAAGTGCAAATTTATGAAAAAAAACACCATATTGGGCATTCCCTCAAATGGCATC
>CAJOLJ010000060.1 GCA_905235445.1 uncultured Bacteroidales bacterium | reverse complement strand
TCGATGAAAAGTTTTCAGGCAAAGACTCTGGTGTTCCTCGCCGGACTGCTGGCCCTCGCGGCCGGCTGTTCCCGCAAGGCGGACCCCTTGTTCTCGAACCTGGACTACCAGATGTCGATGAGTCCGACATACGATGCGAGGAAGGTCCTCAACATCGAATCGCTCAAACAGTTGGCTCCCGGCCGTGACGGGAAAGGCGACTTCAACATACTCCTGAAAATCGGCGAGGAATACTCCTCCTATCAGTTCGACTCCTCCCTCACTTATTTCCAGAGGGCGCTGTACTGTGCCCAGAACTCCGGAAGGAAGGAGGACATCGACCTTGCCAATATCCGCATGGGATCCCTGTACACCCTGGCAGGACATTTCCTGGAGGCGCACAGGACCCTTTTCGAGAGGATGGACTCTACGACCGTATCCCCTTCCCTCAAGGGGGAATACTACTCCGCCATCTTCAAGTACCTCCAGGATATGCTCGGAAACTCCGGCATCGCGGACATGGGCAACCTTCCCGACATTGAGACCATCAGGCGCTCCCTGTATGCGAACATAGACCCCGAGTCCATGAAATACAAGGAGATAAAGGTGGACGAGTTCCTTTCCAGGGGGGAACTTGAGAGGGCCGACAGCATCAACCGGGCGACTCTCTCCCGAATGCAGGACTCCTCGCGCGATTATGCCATCTTCGCATGGATAGAGTCCCTCATCTGCGAGAGGCAGGGACTCTCCGAGGAAAGGATGCAGTGGCTGGTCAGGTCCGCGGAGGCCGACATGATAAATTCCGTGAAGGACTACGCTTCGCTCACCGTGATTGCCCAGACTCTCATGGACACCGACATAGAGACCTCCTTCAGATACCTCAACCGCTCTTTCAACGACGCCACCTTCTACAACGCCAAGCTCCGCCCCTGGCAGATTTCCCAATCTTTTACTCAGATCCAGGAGGCATACAGCAGGCAGGAGGCCTCTGTTCGTCGAAGCCGGGAGATAAGCTCCATCATCCTTGCAGTCCTTACCGCAGCCCTCCTTTTCCTGGTGTACTTCCTTGTCCGCCGCTCCAACAAGCTGAAGGCCACCACCACGGAACTGCACCGCAAGAACGAGGAAATCTCCCTCAAGAACGAGAGCCTCTCGGAACTGAACCGCCAGATATCCGAGGCGAACAGCCTCAAGGAGGAGTACATCGGGTTGTTCCTGGGCATCCTCTCGGACGACATCTACAAGCGCAGGTCTTTCCGCAACACGGTTCGCAACATGGTGAAGCAGGGAAAGACTGAAGAAGTGCTTCGCATGGTGAGCGACGAGACCACCGACGAAGAGGTCATGCGCACCTTCTACAATACTTTCGACACGACCTTCCTTGCTCTGTTCCCCACCTTCGTCGAGGACTTCAACGCACTGCTCTCGGAAGGGTCCAAGATCTATCCCAAGAAGAACGAACTGCTCAACACCGAACTTCGCATCTACGCCCTCGTCCGCCTCGGGATTGACGATTCAAACAAAATAGCCTCCCTCCTTCACTACTCGGTCTCCACCATCTACAACTACAAGGTCAAAGTAAAGAAAGGGGCCCTTTCCGACAAAGAGAATTTCGAGGAAAAGGTTCGCACCATCGGCAAGATACAGTAGTGTTTCCACTCCGGATTCACTACTTTTTTTCTCCTTAAAATTATTTTAATTGCCTGATAGTCAAGTATAGTCTTTCAAAAAGGCTATACTTTTTCTCTAAAAGGACTACTTAGGGTAAATCGTTTAATATTTCATTTTACTTTTGTATCGGAATCATTGTCCATCCGACCGTGGAAGATGTATCCGCAAGGGGTCCCGTACCCCGGACAGCCACATAATGGACACATTTGGCAACAATCCTTATATTATTAACCATACCTTGTATTATTTAAACCAGAAGCGTATGAAAAAAATCTTCGCTCTCATTCTTATGATGGGAATGAGCCTGGTTGCACTGGCACAGGGAATCACCCAGAGGGGTATCGTCCTGGACAGCGCAAACCAACCGGTCATCGGAGCTTTTGTCGTTGAACAGGGTACGAGCAATGGTGCCACAACGGACCTCGACGGTAACTTCACCCTCGTCACCAGGCCCGGCGCCACTCTCGAGATATCCTGCATCGGCTATGTGACTGAGCATGTCGCAGTCAACGGATCTCCTCTGACCGTCATCCTCCAGGAAGACCAGGAGATGCTCGAGGAGACCGTCGTCATCGGATACGGTGTCCAGAAGAAGAGCGTCGTCACGGCTTCCATCTCCTCCGTAACCGCAGATGACCTGAAGGTCCAGTCACGCCCCCGCGTGGACAACATGCTCCAGGGTATGACCTCCGGAGTCCAGGTCACCCAGTCATCCGGTGCCCCTGGCGCTGGTTCCACCGTCATCGTCCGCGGTGTCGGTTCCATCAACCACGCTGAGCCGCTGTACATAGTCGACGGTATGCCCGCAGGCAGCATCGACTACATCAACCCCAATGACATCGAGCGCATTGACGTCCTCAAGGATGCCGCCTCGGCAGCCGTTTACGGAGCCCGTGCAGCAGACGGTGTGGTCCTTGTCACCACAAAGGCCGGAAAAGAGGGCAAGCCGATTGTGAACTACGATTTCTCCTACGGTATGAAGAACCCCTGGAGAAAGCCCGCAGTCCTGAACGCTACCGAGTATGCAGTCATGATGAACGAGGGCATGCTCAATGCAGGTTCCGCTCCCGCATACGCCGATCCGTATTCCTATGGTGAGGGTACCGACTGGGTAGGTGCGATTTTCGACAAGAACGCCCCTACTGTAAAGCACGACCTGAACATCTCCGGCGGAAACGGCAGGGTCAACTACAGCGTTTCCGGAGGCTACCTGACTGAGAAAGGTACCATCGGTGGCCGCTTCGACCAGGCCTACTACAAGAGGGCCACTCTGCGTGAGAATGTGAACATCATCCTCTTTGACGAGAGCACCAACCGCAACTGGCTCAACAAGCTCAACCTGAACAACCAGATTTCCTACGCACACATCAGCAGCGCCGGCATCTCCACCAACTCCGAGTACGGCTCCCCCCTGGGATCCGCCATCGGTATGTCCCCGCTCGACCCCATCTACGCTGACGCAGCGGAGGAGGAGCGCTACAAGAGCCTCTATCCCGCAGGTTATCCCTACATCATCCGCAACTCCGAGGGTGTGGCATACTTCATCGCCGACGGTGGAACCTACAACGAGCAGGCCAACCCTATCGCCATGCTCGACCGTCCCCACGGCTACAATGACACCGACAAGTTCGTAGGCAACATCGCTGCTGACCTCCAACTCTGGGACGGACTGAAGTTCCGTTCTTCCCTGACCATGGACCTCGCATACGTCTACGCTCACAGCTACTCCCCCCAGTACTTCCTCACTTCGAAGAACTACTCCTACGACACGGTGACTTCCACCACCACCTACGACAAGAACGGGAAAGCCTCTACCATAGACAAGATCAACTACGGTTCATCCGCCTCCCAGAGCGCCAACCGCTACTACACATACCAGGTCGAGAACATCCTCTCCTACGACAAGTCCTTCGGCAAGCACACCGTGAACGTAGTGCTCGGCCAGTCCGCGATGAAGTCCTCCAGCTGGTACCTCGGAGCATCCTCCAGGGGACTCATCTATCCTGACGATCCCTGGAAGATCAGCGTGGACAACACCCTGGGCCAGCAGAAGGACGGTGACCGCAACGGTTGGGGAAGGTGGAATTCCATCCCCTACAGCATCCTCTCCTACTTCGCCAGGGCATCCTACAACTTCGACGAGAGGTTCCTCGCCCAGGCAACCATCAGGCGTGACGCCTCCTCTCACTTCGGTCCCAACAACAAATGGGGTACCTTCCCTTCCTTCTCACTGGGTTGGAACCTCAAGAACGAGGCCTTCCTGAAGGACAACACCCTCATCTCCATTGCAAAGGTCAGGGCATCCTGGGGAATCAACGGTAAGGACAACCTCGGCGACTTCCTCTACGCTGTGTATGCCAACTCCGGCAACAACTACGTATTCGGCTCCGGCGCCAACGGCACCGAGACCATCAACATCGGTGTGAAGGCCTCCGGCCTGTCGAACCCCAACGCAAAGTGGGAGCAGTCCATCCAGACTGACTTCGGTGTTGACTTCGGTCTGTGGGGCAACCGCTTCACCGCGACCGTCGACTACTATATCAAGAAGTCCTCCGGTATGCTCATGCAGATGCAGGTTCCCACCTACGCAGGTGACTCCGCCCCTACCGGAAACGTAGGTTCCATGACCAACAACGGTGTGGAGATTGACCTCGGTTTCCGCAACAACGTCGGTGAGCTGAACTACGGCATCAAACTGAACGCCACCTACAACCACAACGTCCTCACCGCCCTTGCCGACGACGCGACCTACATGACCTATGCAGGCCACAAGATCGGTACCCTCGTAAGGGGTGACGTAGGAGACGTGTTCCCTTACTTCTGGGGTTGGAAGACAGACGGAGTGTTCCAGAACTGGGACGAGATCAGGGCCTACACCAATGCCGATGGCGGCCTCATCCAGCCCAATGCCCAGCCCGGAGACTTCCGCTGGGTGGACATCAACGGTGACGGCGTCATCAATGACTCCGACCGCACCAAGCTCGGAAAGGGAATTCCCGACTGGACCTTCGGTATGACCATCACCCTCGACTGGAAGGGCTTCGACTTCAGCATGCTCCTCCAGGGTCAGCTCGGTGCCCAGGCCATGAACGTGAGCCGCCGTACCGACCTGTACTACATCAACCTTCCCAAGACGATCCTCAACCGCTGGACCGGAGAGGGCAGCACCAACAAGTATCCCCGCTTCGTGTTTGATTCCGCGAACGAGAACTACCGCGTATCCGACTACTGGATGGAGGACGCTTCCTTCCTGAGGGCCCGTAACATCCAGCTTGGCTACACACTTCCCCAGAAAATCACCCGCCTGGCATTCGTCAACCGCCTCAGGCTCTATGGCCAGGTCGAGAACGCCTTCACCCTTACCAAGTACACGGGTTGCGACCCTGAGGTCTCCACCGGAGGCTTCACCGAGGTCGGAGTGGACAGAGGAGTGTATCCCCAGAACCGTACCGTCACTTTCGGTGTCAACCTAACTTTCTAAAATGAGGACAGATATGAAAAAGATAATTATAGCTCTTTGCGCCGTCAGTCTGATGCTTACAGTGTCCTGCTCCAAGGACTTCATCTACCCCAAGCACAACAGTGCCGAGCCCCTGGACGAGTATTTCAGCGACCCTGACCGTCTTTTCCAGTGCCTCACGGCAGCTTACGACCCGCTGTCCTGGTACGACTACGCATTCGGCCAGTATGACGGACTTCACCTGATATTCGACGTGATGGGTGACGACATGTACGCAGGAGGTTCCAACGAGGGCGACCAGCCCATCATCGTGAAGACCCACTACTACACCGCAACCCCCACTGACGTACCCAACCAGATGTGGACTGTGTGCTACTCCGGCATCAACCGCGCAGCCACCCTCATCAAGTACGCAAACCAGCTCGAGGACGGCGTCATCGACAACGCCACCAAGAACCTGTACATAGCAGAGGCCATCATCCTGAAGGCATACTACTACAATATGCTGTGGAAACTGTGGGGCAATATCCCCTACTGGGATGAACTGCTCGAGGCTCCCTACTATGCTGAGCAGCTCCCTCACGACCAGGTCTACGAGAGGTTCATTACCACAATCGAGGAGGCCATCGACATGAAAGTCCTTCCCATGAAGGCTTCCGGCGGAAACGAGGGCAGGGTAACCCTGGCCATGGCCTACATGCTCTACGCTGAGGCCGTCATGTACCAGAACGACCAGACCCGCTACCAGAAGGCCCTTGGCTATATGAAGGAAATCATTTCCAGCGGCCAGTATTCCCTCTATCCCGACTTCGCAGGCATCTGGGAGGAGTCCGGTGAATGGAACTCCGAGTCCATCTGGGAAATCAACTACATCTCCGAAGGCGGTATCCGCGACTGGGGCAACTCCATCGCCACCGGTGGACAGGTCCTCTCCATCCTTACCGGCATCCCCGCCCCGAAGAACGTTCCCGACTACCAGGAAGGCTGGGGCTTCGGCACCATCACCAAGAGCGCCTATGACATGTACGATGACGACGATATCCGCAAGGACGGCGGCATCCTGAACTTCGCCAAGTACGCCGAGAGCCATCCCGGTGCCGAGTACACCCCCCGTTGGCAGGATACCGGATACTGGAACCTCAAGTACATCGCCCGCGTCGGTGGAAACCACGGTTACCTCGCATCCGACAACCTCAACTACGGAAACAACGAGAGGATCTACCGCTACGCCGAAACCCTCCTGAACGCCGCCGAGCTTTCAGTCCTTCTCGGACAGGACGGCTCCTCCTATCTGAAGGAGGTCCGCGACCGCGCCAACTGCCACGACACCGGCACCTCCCGCGAGGACATCATCCAGGAGCGCCACAAGGAGTTCGTAGGTGAGGGCAAACGTTACTGGGACCTCGTGCGCAGCGGACTCGCCCCCTCTGTGCTGAAGGCTGCCAACCATGAATACCGCAAGGTCGACTGGACCGAGGCCAAGAAGTACTGGCCCATCCCCCAGAGCGAGATGGACAAGGATCCTAACCTCGTACAGAATTCTGCCTACAACCAATAATAGCGACGGCAATGAAAAACATTTGGAAATCCATAGCAATCACTGCACTGAGTGCATTGTTCGCCCTGTCCTGCACCCCGGAGTACCCGGTGCTCAACGAAGGGCTTCTTCCCCAGGCTTCCGAGCTGGACGTCAACATTACCGTTGACCAGTCCACCAACTATGCCACCTTCGTGCTGAACAATAGCGGCATGGTCCCCATCTGGATATTCGGCACCGAGCTCATAGACGGCAAGGCCGGAAAGAACTACGCCTACACCGGAAACGAGATAAAACTGCGTTTCAGGGAGCAAGGCACCCACACCGTTGAGGTGAAAGCATACAACGCCAACGGTATGTCCGTCGGGTCCAAGATGGTGGAATTCACCATGAACGAGACCTACAGGGATCCTTTCGACCCCTCTCCTTACATCAAGGCCATAAGCAACTCCAACTCCCAGAACTGGGTGTGGAACTACACCGAGGGCGGCCACTTCGGATGCGGCCCCGTCGGAAATCCCCTGGCATGGTGGTCCTGCGAAGCCAACGGCAAGGAAGGCTTCCTGTACGATGACGTCATGACCTTCGACATGGACGGGAACTACACCTTCCATCCCGGCGACGGAAAGGCTTACGCCAACTCCGGGTCCGAGTACATGAGCGAGTACAGCACCGGCGAGGACTATCTCGTCCCCGCTGAGGAGAAAACCACGAAGTACACCTTCGAGAACGCCTGGAACGATGCCGGCATCGAGGAAGTGTACCTGAAGCTCGCCTCCGGGTCCATCCTCTCCTACGTCCCTCACAAGAGCGCAGTCGATGACCCCACATTCCTGGTCATGGAGACCAAGACGGCCGAGATGAAGAAGAAACTCCAGCTCATGTGCACGGTCTACACCCCCAGCAACACCGACGGTATCTCCTGGTACTACTGCTTCGTTCCCGAAGGGTCCCAGGCAGGCAGCGCCGATCCCCTGTACGGCATCACCCAGAAGATCTGGATGCTCGATCCCGACCAGCAGGGCTACATGGGCTGCGGTCCCGACCTCGGCAGTCCCACCGGCTGGTGGAGTGCCACCCCTCATGACAAGGATGCGTACAGCCTGAACGATGACGAGATCACCTTCTACAAGAGCGGCAAGTACACTTACGACCCCGGTGAGAACAAGATGGCCTACTGCAACTGGGAGTCCGGCTGGAATCCTGACGGATACTATTCCGGTGACGGAAGCACCGACTACGACGCTCCCGCCGAGTTCCAGGAGTCCACTTACACCCTCGGCTCCGACGCTGACGGAGAGTACATCGAGCTTCCCGCAGGCATCCTCTTCACCTACGTGCCCAGGCCCGAGGTCCTCAGCCAGCCTACACGCCTGTACATCAAGGAGAACACCCAGACCAAGCTCGTTCTGGCAGCGAAGTTCGACGGCATTGTATGGCAGCTCATCTTCAAGCCCAAGGACGGACAGGACTTCATAGATGGTGGCGGTGACGAACCAGGGGACGACACCTTCGACGACACCCTCTGGGATCCCAAGTCAGAGTTCAACCTGTGGCCCGCTGCCACAATCGAAACTGAGTTGTGGTACTCCCCCTCTGACTGGAGCGGCGGAATCACTCCCGACTTCACCCTCAACGAGGGCAACGGCTTCACCGTGACCATTCCCGAAGGCGTCGGCGGAGGCGAGTGGCAGGGACAGACCAAGCTCAAATCCCACATTGCCACGTCCTCCGACAAGGTTTATGATTTCTCCACCACTCTACTGGCCGACGAGGACATGACCGTCACCGTGAAACTCACCAACGATCCCGAGGAGGATAACGACATCCATATGTTCTTCTACAATGGCTCTGTCCAGCTTGAGGCGGGCGTTCCCTTCACTCTCAAGATGCCCAACATCTCCCAGAGCGTGTCCGGGGACAACCTGATGCTCATCTTCGACTTCGGTCGCAGCCCCATCGGTTCCACCATCACCGCAAGTGACATCATCTTCCAGGAGCACCATAGCGGCAACCTGTGGCCCACCGCGACCATCGATCCCGAGTTGTGGTACTCCCCCGCTGACTGGAGCGGCGGAATCACTCCCGACTTCACCCTCACCGAGGGCAACGGCTTCAACGTGACCATTCCCGAAGGTGTCGGCGGAGGCGAGTGGCAGGGACAGACCAAGCTCAAGAGCGACATCACATCCTCTCCCGAGAACAAGTACGCCTTCCGCTGCACCATCGTGGCTGACGAGGATATGACCATCACCTGCAAGCTCACCGGCAACCCCGAGGAAGACAATGACATCCATATGTTCTTCTACGACGGTGGCATCCAGCTTGAGGCTGGCGTACCTTTCACCTATGTCAAGACCGGACTCACCCAGCAGGTAGGGACCTCGAGTGTGATGCTCATCTACGACTTCGGTCGCAGCCCCATCGGGTCCACGATCACGGTTTCAGACGTATGCTTCATGCAGGAGCCTTAACCTTAACTTCTCAATTATATCAACCTGTGGGGAGGGGGACCTCCCCCCAGGTTCCAATAAACAAGACAAGACACAGAAAGAAAAAAAATGATGAGAAAACTGGCTCTCTGGACAATGGCTCTCCTGGCGGGAATGGTTCTTTCCTGCACGGGTTGTGACAAGAACAATGGAAAGGACAACCCGGGGACGGGTTCGGTAACCCTTTCGTCGGAAGATTTCAACTTCACTTTCGAGGAACAGAAGCGCTCCTACAATATCGAGGCATCTGCCGACTGGGGCATAGCCATCGAGGGAAATCCCGAGTGGGTCAGCGTCACCCCGAGCGGCGGTACGAAGGGAAGCAGTTCCTTCAGTATCCAGATCCTCAAGAACAAGCTCTCCGATGAGAGGACCGCTGAAATCGTCCTTCGCTGCGGAACCGCAAGGAAGAACTTCACCATCAAGCAGGGCGTGGACCCTGCCGGTGCCGAGATCCAGGTCCCGGACGGCTACAAGCTCGTATGGAACGAGGAGTTCGACGTTGCCGGCACCCCCTCCACCGACAGGTGGTGGTACGAGACCGGAGCCGGCGGCTGGGGCAACAATGAGATACAGAACTACGTAAAGGGCAGGACCCCCGGCGGGAAGGACATCGCCGAGATAAAGAACGGGATCCTCACCATAAGCTGCGTCTCGGAGGGCTCCTCGGTCTACAGCGTCCGCATGAACACCAACGACTCCTGGCAGTACGGTTGGTTCGAGGCTAAACTGAAGGTGACCGACACATACGGCGCATGGCCCGCCTTCTGGATGATGCCCAAGAACTTCAAGACCTGGCCCGGGGACGGGGAGATAGACATCATGGAATACGCCATCGGGACCCAGGGCAAGAACAAGGTGTCCTCTTCCATCCACTGCAACGCTTTCAACTGGCCTGCAGGGACCCAGAAGACCCACGTCCAGTCCATCAGCAACGCAGCCACCGAATGGCATGTCTTTGCCCTCGAGTGGACGGCCAGCGAGATGATATTCTATGTCGACGGGACCAAGCACCTCACCTTCAAGAATGAGGGCGGCTACGACAAGTGGCCCTTCGACGCCCCCTTCTACCTCAAGCTCAATCTCGCCTGGGGCGGGAACATGGGCGGCAGCAAGCTCGACCCTCTCCCTGCCCAGTACCAGATCGACTACGTGAGGGTATTCCAGAAAAAGTAATCCCCCCACTTCACCTCTTACTTCGGCCACTCCCTTCATCCATTCCGTACTAGACAATGAAAAGCCTATACATAATACCTTCAGCCCTGCTTGCCGCAGTGCTGCTGGTGACATCCTCCTGCTCCGGCTCCTCACTCAAAGGCACCTCCACCATAGGAAGCACCCCGGAAGTGGAAAAAAGAATCGATGCCCTGCTCTCCAAGATGACCCTGGAAGAGAAAATCGGGCAGATGAACCAGCTCTCCGTCGGGGGGCCCGTGGAGAACTACGCCGAGGCCATCCGCTCGGGACAGGTAGGTTCCATCCTGAACGACGTGGACCCCGCAAGGCTCAATGAACTGCAGAAGATTGCAGTGGAGCAGTCCAGGCTGGGCATTCCGCTGATTGTGGGAAGGGACGTCATCCATGGGTTCAGGACCATATTCCCCATTCCCCTGGGAATAGCGGCGACATTCGACCCCGACCTTGCCCGCGAGGGCGCCAGGGTGGCAGCCCGTGAGGCTACGTCCACGGGAGTCCGCTGGACCTTCTCCCCCATGCTTGACATAGCGAGGGACCCCCGCTGGGGAAGGATAGCGGAAGGTTCCGGCGAGGACACCTTCCTCGACAGCGAGATGGCAAAGGCCATGGTAAGGGGTTATCAGGGAGACATACTTGATTCAACCAGCATGGCAGCCTGCGTCAAGCATTTCGTGGGATACGGCGCAGCCGAGGGAGGACGTGACTACAACAGCACCTTCATTACCGAAAGGCAGCTCCGCAACTTCTATCTTCCCCCCTTCAAGGCGGGAATCGAGGCAGGTGCGATGACGGTCATGACATCCTTCAACGACAATGACGGCGTCCCTTCCACCGGGAACAAGTTCGTCGTTGACGAAGTCCTCCGCGACGAGTGGAACTTCGACGGGTTCGTGGTCACCGACTGGGACTCCATGGGGGAGATGATCGCCCACGGGTTCGCCTCCGACAGGAAGCACGCAGCCGAGCTTTCCATAAACGCCGGCGTGGACATGGACATGATGACCCTGGGATTCCTGGGGGAACTCAAGAAGCTTGTCGAGGAAGGGAAAGTGAAAGTGTCCCAGATAGACAATTCAGTACGCAATATCCTCAGGGTGAAGTTCCTGCTGGGTCTTTTCGAGAACCCTTACGTTGACCCTTCAAAAATCGAGGCCTACACCGAGGAGAACCTTCTTGCCGCAAGGAAGACCGTGGAAGAGTCCGTGATCCTCCTGAAGAACGACAAGGGGACCCTGCCGCTTAATGACAAGTCCATCCGCACTATCCTGGTGACCGGTCCCATGGCGGACGCCCCCTACGAGCAGATGGGAACATGGGTGTTCGACGGACAGGCTGAGCATACGGCAACCCCGCTCTCGGCCCTCAGGGAGAAGTTCGCTTCCACTCCTGTACGCATAGTGTATGAGCCGGGTCTCAAGTTCACGAGGGAGAGCAGGCAGAGCTATCCCGAAGTCAGCGCTGCCGCAAGGAACGCTGACGTGATCCTTGCCTTCCTCGGAGAGGAAGCCATCCTCTCGGGTGAGGCACACTGCCTGGCGGACCTCAACCTGATCGGGGGACAGAGCGCCCTCCTGGAGGAACTGCACAAGTCTGGAAAACCTGTCGTTACCGTTGTCATGGCAGGCCGTCCCCTCACAATCGAGAGGGACCTTCCCAACACGGATGCCCTTCTGTACGCTTTCCATCCCGGAACCATGGGCGGCCCCGCCATCACGAGGCTCCTCTTCGGGGATGTCGTCCCCAGCGGGAAGACCCCCATCACCTTCCTCCGTACCGTGGGACAGGTTCCCCTGTACTACAACCACAACAACACCGGGCGTCCCTACGACAACAACACCCTTCTGGGGGACATTCCCCTCGGGGCTGCGCAGACTTCCCTTGGCAACACCTCCTACTACCTCGACTACGGCGCCTATCCCCTCTTCCCCTTCGGATACGGGCTCAGCTATACGACTTTCTCATACTCGGACCTCTCCCTGGACAAGAAACAGTACTCCGAGGATGACACGATCCACATTTCCTTCAGGCTCTCCAATACAGGGAATTTCGATGCCGAGGAAGTGGCACAGGTCTATGTGCGTGACATGGTAGGGTCAGTGACCCGTCCAGTAAAGGAACTGAAGGCGTTCCGAAGAGTCCCCCTCGCAAAGGGCGAAAGCCGGACCGTCACGATCGACCTTCCGGTCAAGGACCTCGCATTCTGGGGCCTGGACATGGAGTACGGCGTGGAAAGCGGGGAGTTCCAGCTCATGGTAGGCGGGGACAGCCGAGCCTTCATGAAAGTAAACTTCACGGTCAAATAGCAATCCGCAGCCTGTCGTCATGGGAAAAAGGATAAAATATCTTTCCATAGTCACTGCTTCCCTCCTGCTGTGGGGGTGCGGAGAGGACCCCGTGGAAGAAATCGTTCCCACCTTCAAGTCCCTCTCCGTAGACGGGACAGAGTGGGTCCTCGAGAAAAACGGGGCCATCGACATTCCTTTCACCGTGAAAGACGAGGGGTTCGCCTTCAATTACACGGTAGGCTCAGCCAGTTGCCAGATAAGCCTCCTTCTCCAGGGAGGGGGGCAGCCAGAGTTCTTCTCCCTGTCCGAGGTGAAGAAAGGTCCCGGGGACGGTGAATACGTCGCTTCGGTGAAGGACCTCGGGATCGAGGACATGTACAGGGAGGAAGTGAGACTGGCTATGACAGTTCACCCTGGGACCGCCAAAGAGTCCATCATCCTTTCCACCCCCTTCACTCTACTGAGTGAGAGCGCCCTGTCGGGGCGGGTCATCGTGAGAACCGGCCTTCCTGTCGTGTACCTGAAGACTTCCGGTCCCGTGGTATCGAAGGAGGATTACGTTGACGGTACCATGTCGATAGTCGGGGCGCAGAATGAGGAGGACAACATCGAGGGACTCGTCTGCTCGGTAAGGGGCAGGGGCAACACCACCTGGTACTGGCCCAAGAAGCCCTATCTCATCAAGCTTGACGAGAAGGCCTCGGTCCTGGGCATGCCCAAGCACAAGAGGTGGATCCTGCTTGCCAACTTCATGGATAGGACCATGATGAGGAACCTGGTCTCAATGAAAGTCGCATCGATGACGGGACTCGCATGGAGTCCCCGCTGCCAGAGCGTGGAGGTGGTGATGAACGACAAGCACATCGGCAACTATCTTCTCATTGAACAGGTACGGGTTGACAAGAACCGCCTGAACATTACCGAAATGAAGCCCGAGGACAACTCCGGGGAGGCCCTCACCGGAGGATATCTCCTGGAGCTTGACTTCCACTACGACAACCTCGTCCAGTGGAAGGATCCCCACGGACAGACCGCCCAGTGGATCGGCGGGACAAACCAGGGCATTCCCTTCGGCATAAAGTCCCCCGACGAGGAGGAGGTCACCCCCCAGCAGGTCCAGTACATAAAGGACTACATCTACGAGGTTGCCGAGACCCTCTACGGAAGTGACTTCAAGGACCCCGACAACGGCTACGCCAAGTACCTGGACGTGGACTCCTTCGTTGACTACTGGATCATATTCGAGGTCATGGGGAACCATGAGCTCGGAAACCCCGGAAGCGTCTACATGCACAAGGACCGTGGCGGGAAACTCACCGCAGGACCCGTCTGGGACTTTGACTGGGGCGTGCTTTCCTACAACACCTCCCCGCAGGCCCGGACCGGGCTGATCAACCGCAACGCCATCTGGTATGCCCGTCTTTTCGAGGACCCTGCCTTCAAGCAAAAGGTCAAGGACCGCTTCAACGAGCTCCTGCCCAAGCTTCGGACCATACCTGATTTCATGGAAGAGAGCAGAGTGGCCCTCTCCAAGTCCGCTGAGTTGAACTTCAATCTCTGGAACCCCGCCGAGGATGCCTCCCAGAACGGTGGACGCATCATAAACGGGGACGAGAACATGTCCTTCGACAGTGCAGTGGACAGGCTCATCGATATTTATGAGGAAAGGCTGAAGGTCATCCCGGCAAATCTCTGACACCAACCATCTACCATCAGTATACACAACCTCTCTCACACCCAACAGATAACCACCCTTCTACGAGATGATAAAAAGAAGCAAAATGATACTGCCTCTCATCGCCCTGACCCTCGTCTGCCTTCTCTCCCCTCTTTCCTGCGGGGAGAAAAATGATCCCGATAACGGAGGCAGCCCCGTGACCAAACCGGAGGAAAAACCTTCGGAAGGCCAGATAGACATCTACACCACCTCCGCCGACAGGAAACATGACTTCGAGCTGACCCACGCCTCCTTCGAGGCTCCTTCCGCAGCCGTCAGCACCCTGACCCTCAGCGGAGATACTTTCCAGACCGTGGACGGGTTCGGTGCCGCCATCACCCAGTCCTCCTGCTACAATCTCCTCAAGATGACCCAGGACCGAAGAACGGCCTTCCTCAAGGAAGTCTTCGATCCCAAGGAGGGGCTCGGTTCATCCATGATAAGGGTCTGCATCGGCGGGTCCGACTTCTCCATGGACGAGTTCACATGGTGTGACAAGGAGGGAATATCCAATTTTGCCGTCCACCCCCTTGATGAACAGTACCTGTTCCCCATCCTCAAGGAAATCTTCGCCATAAACCCTGCCGTCAAGATAGTTGCATCCCCGTGGAGCTCTCCCCGCTGGATGAAACTTGACACGAACCTCAAAGGCAAGTTCAACTCCTGGACCTCCGGCAGGCTCAATCCCGACTGCTACGACGACTATGCCACGTACTTCGTGAAGTGGATCCAGGAAATGGAGAGCCGCGGCTTCCCCATCTATGCGATCACGATGCAGAACGAGCCCCTGAACCACGGCAACTCCATGTCCCTGTACATGCCCTGGCAGGACCAGAGGGACTTCCTCAAGAATGCCCTAGGACCCTCACTCCTGAAGGCGAACCTTCCCACCAAGGTGCTCCTCTATGACCACAACTACGACCAGTGGAGCTACCCCGCCAACATCCTCGCCGATCCCGAGGCTGCAATGTATGCCGCGGGTTCTGCCTGGCACAACTACGGCGGGTCCGTAAATGACCTGGACAAGTACCTTGCGAAATACCCCGACTATGACCTGTACTTCACCGAGGCCTCCATCGGGACATGGAACCACGTGAACTTCTCGGACAATTTCATAGCGGACTTCAAGAGCACCACTTTCGACGTGCTCGCCAGGGGAAGCAAGGGCACCGTCCTTTGGAACCTCATGCTGGACCAGGAGCACTCCCCCTACCGCCCGGGTGGTTGCGGGACCTGCTGGGGTGCAGTCACCATCAACAACACCGACTACTCCACCATCGGGAAGAATACGCATTACTATTTCATAGCGCACGCCTCCAAGGTAATCCGTCCGGGAGCCGTGAGACTGGGAGTCAAGGGCAACACTTCCCAAGGGCTGTCCGTCCAGGCCTACAGGAACACTGACGGAAGCCTCGGACTGCTGATTCTCAATGAAGGGAACGATGTCAGGATCACCTTCTCCACCGACAAACATTCCGCCCGTTTCGATGTGGCCGGAAAATCCATAATATCGGTCAAGTGGGTTGACTAGACCTATGCCCAAAGAATGAAGAAGGGGGGGCCGCCTGTGCGGGTCTCCCCTCTTATTTTGGGACGCACGGACAGAAAGATGACTTTTCATCCAACGGAAAAGTGTAACTTTGACCATCATGGCAAAAAAGAGAACGATTCCCTCCACATACGTCATCATCTCGATGATAATCCTCCTATGCGCAGTCCTTACGTGGTTTGTGCCGGGAGGACAGTACATCAAGGGGGCTGAGGGGACTCTCACCTATGAGAGCACCCCCTCCGTCCCACAGACCTGGCAAGTGTTCACGTCCATCTACCACGGCTTCGTGAAACAGGCCGGGATCATCGTCTTCATCCTCGTCGTAGGCGGGGCATTCTGGCTGCTGAACTCCACGGGGGCCGTATCTTCCGCCATAAGCCACTTCATAAAGGGGATAGGAAGGCATGACATGGTGGTGCTTGTTTCCATCACCGTCCTGTTCTCCCTCGGCGGAGCCGTTTTCGGGATGAGCGAGGAGACAATACCGTTCGTGGGAATAGTCGTACCTCTTGTGGTATCGATGGGGTACAGCCCGGTTATGGGGATGCTCATCGTTTACGTCGCAGCGAATATCGGGTTTTCAGGAGCCTTCCTCAATCCTTTCACCGTGGGAATAGCGCAGCAGATGTCCGACCTGCCTCCTTTCTCCGGGATGGGCTACAGGATAATTTGCTGGGGCGTCCTCACTGTGTTGATGGCTGTTTTCGTGGTGATATATGCAAAGAAGACCAAAGGCAAGTACATCCCTTCCGCCGAAGATGCGGGCAGGCTGCACCCGGACACTCCCCCCTCCGAAAGCGGTCCCCTGTCCAGAAGGCATACCTGGATACTCATTGTCCTTGCCCTTACAGTCCTTGCCCTCATAGTCGGGGTCACCCTCTGGAAGTGGTACATGCCAGAGATAACCGGACTCTTCCTTCTCATGGGGATATGCAGGATATGGGCCCAACAAGATAGCCGACGAGTTTCTTGCCGGGGCCAAGGATATCCTCTCCGCAGCCCTTGTAGTGGGTTTTGCATCGGGGATCATAGTGATTCTTCAGGACGGGAAAATCGTGGACAGCATACTGCACGGCATGCAGGAGGGCCTTGAAGGGACAAGTCCGGTTGCATCGCTGGGGGCCATGTACGGGATACAGGCACTCATTAATTTCATTATACCCAGCGCCACTGCCAAGGCGGCAATAACGATCCCCATCATGGCACCGTTCTCCGATATGGTCGGTGTGTCAAGGCAGGCTATGGTCCTCGCTTTCCAGTTCGGGGACGGATTCACGAACATGGTCACCCCTACATCCGGCGTACTCATAGCCGCCCTTGCAATGGCAAGAATCCCCTACACAAAATGGGTCGCATGGGCATGGAAAGGGGTTGCGGTTCTGCTTGTAGTAGGTTTTTTGCTGCTACTTCCCACTGCGTTCTTGCAACTGGAAGGATTTTAACGGAGCACCTTTTAATTAACAGAAATAATTGATTGTAAGATACTTGCTATAATGTAAGCAATAAGCAGCGGTATTTTTATCCAAAAAAGAACGCCAAAAGTATTGCAGATTTAAAAATAATAGCTACCTTTGCATTCCCATACCGCGGGGTAGAGCAGTCGGTAGCTCGTCGGGCTCATAACCCGGAGGTCGCAGGTTCGAGTCCTGTCCCCGCTACTAAACCGGAAAAATCGCAAGATTTTCCGGTTTTTTGATTATTGACTAACACGAAAAGTCTAACAGCAAAACAAACAAAAAAAGAACCGCACCCAAATCCTTCATGATGGGCCTTAGCGGTTCTTTGTATCATATATCCGGTCACATCAGAGGATCGGGTTTGGCAATGATACAACACGAGTGTATTGCCTCTTGTCTTTCCCGGCTCCTGATGTTGTCCTGTCCTCTTCGGCTCAGGCATCAGGGGCTTTTTCTGGTGTCCGGATGTTCTTTTTCATCTTCAAGGATAATGGTTTGACTGTGTTTCTAGGCGGTCAAACCCGAATAATTCGTATTTCCTTTGGTTATTCAGTATTATTCCCTATAGTTGCAGAAAAGTAAGTATTTCATATTTTTCTTATTGTTCAGATATTATGGCAACAATAGCAGCAATGTCATCAAGAGGCCAAATCGTCCTTCCTATTGCCATCCGCAGTAAACTCAACCTTGTGGAAGGTTCCCAATTCCTGGTCATGACAGATAACGAGAATATCCTCCTCAAGCCTGTCCGGGAACCTTCTCTTGATGAATTCTACTCGCTGATTGAGCAAGCACAGAAGACAGCCGAGAAACTTGGACTGACAGAGGAGGAGATCAATGCGGAAATCAAGGCGATGAGGGCGGAGAAGCGGAAATGAGAATCGTAATAGCCGGAATTGTCGGGCCATGTGAGGTTAGGTAAATCAGAATAACAAATAAATCAGGGGTTTGGGTCACATTTTCTCCCAAACCCTTGTTTATTTGCAACCACATGTCCAGGGTAAGGAAATGCAAGACCGACCTGGAGCACGGCATCAGGAAGAAGGGGGACGCAAGGATATACAAGGACTTCCTGGTG
>CAJOLJ010000059.1 GCA_905235445.1 uncultured Bacteroidales bacterium | reverse complement strand
TATCTCTTTGGAAGATGCTACCCAGGCAACGCTGAGCATGGTGTCCAATAGACATTCCCAATTCTCGGCAGAGAAAGGGATCGGCTCCATCACAATTCCCGCCAATGCCCTTTACATTAGAAGGGGGAACAACAACATCAGTGGCACCGTGACATTCACTTTCCAGAATATCGGCAGTTTCAACATAACTCTGTCTAACAGCTATAATGCAGAGACGACTATTTCAATGACCGATAATGTCATTGACCAACTTACAAATAATACGAATATCACTGTCAGTTACACTTATCAACGCATAACTTATACCGCAACTACAACATTCGGGGATCTCCTGAATGCTACATCAACTAATCGCTTGAGCCTGACATTAAGGAATTGATACCTTTGAGGCAACCGGGTTTCGGTTGCCTCTTTTCTTTTATCGCTGAATCAACTCAACTCCTCAACTCTTTAACGAAGAATTCTCAAAATATCGTAACTTTGTTTTTGTCAGTTCTTCAAGCGATGCCCCTTAACCGTAATGCCCAGCTCCGCTACAGGACCATCGACCGTTGCCTTCGCAATACTTACCGTCAGTGGACCCTCGATGACCTTATAGAAGCATGTTGCGATGCCCTCTACGACGTGGAAGGTTCCACCAAAGGAATCTCCCGCCGTACCGTGCAACTGGACATCCAGATGATGCGAAGCGGGAAACTGGGCTACTATGCGCCCATCGTGGTTTCCAGGCACAAATACTACACCTATTCCGATTCCACTTTCTCCATCAGTGGCAATCCACTATCCGAGGAGGATGTCAGGACTCTAAAGGATGCAGTGAGCATGCTCCAGAGTCTCAGCGGCATTGGCAGGATGGAAGGATACGAGGATGTGATAAGCAAACTTGACGACAAGGCTGCAGCAGAGATGGACGGGGAGCCTTCGGTCATCTTCTTCGACACAAATTCCCGACTCCGTGGGCTGGAACTGATACCTGAACTATATGGGGCCATCCGTTCCCGGAAGACCCTCCGTATCTCTTACAGGCCTTTCAGGTGGAGCCATGTCGACTCTTTCGAATTCTTCCCCTACGCCCTCAAACAGTACAACCTGCGGTGGTTCCTCTTCGGCAGGAAGTCCACAAGCGGCTACAACATTTCGAACCTGGCCCTTGACAGGATAGAGGGCATCTCCGATATGTGCATTGCCCGCTACGAGACCTCCCCCTGGTTCAACCCGGCCACCTGGTTCGACAACATTGTCGGGGTATCCAAAAGTTCCCCCTCGATTCCGACAGAGAAGGTTGTCATAAAGGCAGGTCCCGACGATGCACCTTACATCCTCACCAAGCCCCTTCACTCCAGCCAGAGAACCACGGGGACCTTCGAGGACGGCAGCATGACTTTCGAGCTGGAAGTAATCCCCAACAGGGAACTGCTCCGTCTTCTGATGGGATTCGCGGGAGGGATAGAAGTGATATCCCCCGCAAGCCTTCGGGAAAAGTACATCCTTAGGCTCCAACAGGCCATTTCACTGCACAGTGATTCCCCATCCTCCATATCATCATCATCCACCCTCACCGAATCCAAATCCCGACCATTCAGATGAAATTCAATGAACTTGAACAGCAGATGCGCTCCTTCGAGAAAGAGGGAGATGTGCGCTTCGCCCCTTCCTCTTTCATAGTGGCAAGGCTTGACGGAAGGTCCTTCACCAAGCTCACATCCGATATCTGGAAGTTGGAGAAGCCTTTCGACAAGAGGTTCTCCGAGACTATGGCACGCACTGCGGCACACCTGTGCAAGTGTGGCTTCGAGGTGGTGTATGCTTACACGCAGAGTGATGAGATCTCCCTTCTTCTCTCATACGCCAGCAGCGAATATGACAGAAAGAAGCGTAAGTTCCTATCCATCCTCTCAGGTGAGGCAAGCTCCTTCTTTACAAAGGAGTTCGGACAGAGAGGTGTATTCGACTGCAGGCTTGTGTGCTTCCCATCCAAGGAGAAGGTCGTGGATTATTTCAGGTGGAGGCAGGCGGACTCCATGCGCAATGCCCTTTCCCTGCACCTGTACTGGAAACTCCGCTCCGAAGGCATTAGCTCTACCCGCACAACCGAGATACTGTCGGGGATGGGAGAGGAAGAGAAGGTCTCGATGCTTTTCGATAAAGGGGTCAGGTGGGAGAATGTCCTCCCGTGGCAAAAAAACGGGATTGGCGTATATCCCGAGAAAGTGAAAAAAATCGGCATTGACCCCCGTACCGGGGAGAAAAAGGAAGTTGAAAGGACCGACCTCAAGATTGACCAGTATCTTCCCACCGGGGAGAAATACGGCAAGTTCATCTTCTCGCTTGCAGCGGATGACGAGAGGGTTTCCCTGGCATCCATGGCGAAAAAAGACAGGGCCTCGGCCCCCACATCCTCCCCTTCCGCACCCTCGGTGCAGCCCCCTGCAGCGGAGCCGTCCCTTACCGACACACAGGAGTGGAGGAGTTTCGTGGAGGAGTGCACACAGGCCGGCGACAGGATAATCACCTCCTGCGCCCGCAGCATCATCCTCCGCCTGAACAAGGAACAGAAACAGTCCTCGAACAACATGATGGACGAGTTCTACCTGGCCATTGGCATGAACTACACCGACCAGCTTTCCGTGAAGAAACAGAATCTATCCTATGCGGAGTTCGAGTTCGGGTTCGAACTGAGGCTCGACGAGATGATAGAAGAGCAGATAAAGGGCCTGTCCCCGGAAGAGAGGCTCATTCTGAGAGGAAGGGACATCCCCGCCCTGAGCGACGGGGAGGCTTTTTCGCAGTGGCTCTTCACCAGGATCAAGGATGCTTTCGGCTCCCTCCTGGACGAGCACTACAACACCGCCCGCATGCGAAACTTCCTCCAGCGCCACGACTGGATTTAGAACCTGAAACAATCCGAGGTCCCCTCTTCCCCTACAGGGAGAAAGGACCTCGATTCTTTTGCCGGGAAAGCGGTGGACTAGTTCGTTATGGACGTACCGCCGGCTGCGATGGAAGTTCCGGGGATGACCGGCTTGACATTGGTGGAGTTCCCGCCCTTGCGGGAGACTACCGTCTCGAGGAGTTTCTCGAACTCCTCTTCCTTTATCATCTTGCAGTTGCCGTCAAAATGGGAGCCCAGTTCCACTGCCAGTTTGCGGACATGGATGTCCCCGCTCACCGAGCAGTTATCTTTCAGTGACAGCGTATCTTTGACATAGATGCTTCCCGTCATCTTTCCGGAGAAGTCCATGTTGATGCAGAAGATGTCGCCGCTGACGACTGCATCCTTGCCTATGACCACCCTTCCGCGGGATACTATCTTACCCTCGAAGGTCCCGTCTATGCGGAGGTCTCCCGGGGAGTCGATCTCTCCCCTTATGACAGTGCCGGTAGAGATCCTGCTGACCTCATTCACATTCACGGTAGGTTCCATTGTCTTTGCCATATTGTTAACTATTGATTATCTCTGTTGTTCTTTGCTGTTCACTACAATCCCTTGCCGTGGCAATACTTATATTTCTTGCCGGACCCGCAAGGACAGGGGTCGTTCCTTCCGACTCTCTTTTCGGTGTTGACGACCGGGGCGTTGACCTTGGGATCCCCGTTCGTGGTGAGCTGGCCACGGTTGGTCTGGAGAGGACGGGAAGACCTGGCGTTCGCCCTTGGACGTGGAGCACGGTTCTGGGGTGAGTCGGAGAGAGGGATGTAGGAGCGGAGCAGGAATGACAGGACATCCCTGTTGAGGTTCCCGAGCATGTCCGAGAAGAGGTTCCAGCTTTCCCCCTTGTACACCACGAGGGGGTCCTTCTGCTCGTAGGCCGCATTCTGGACGGACTGACGCAGGTCATCCATGTCACGCAGGTGCTGCTTCCAGTAGTCATCTATCTGCCACAGGACTATGGTCTTGGAAAGAATCTTGGGAAGTTCCCTTCCCTCGTTCTCATAAGCCTTCTTGAGGTTGATGGACACTCCAAGCTGCTTCCTTCCGTCGGTGACGGGGACCCTCAGGTTCTGGTACATCTCACCTTGCTTCTCGTAGATGTCCTTGATGAAGGGAAGCACCTTGGTCACCATCGTGTCCATACGGCGATGATAGGTTTCCTCCATGTGGGCGAACAGCGCCTCCTCCAGTTCTGCGGGACGGCTCTTCTCGTAGAATTCCGCATCAAATCCCGGGTCTATCGACAGCTGGGCGAGAAGGGTGTCCGAGAACTCCTCGAAGGTGTAGCCCTGCTTCTTCGTGTTCGCGATTATGAGCGCTGCCGTATCTATCATCATATTGCGCACGTCGATCTCGATCTTGTCCCCGGAGAGGGCGTTGCGCCGCCTGGCATAGATGGCCTCCCTCTGGGAGTTCATGACATCGTCGTACTCGAGGAGCCTCTTACGGATGCCGAAGTTGTTCTCCTCGACCTTGCGCTGGGCGTTCTCGATGCTCTTGGAGAGCATGGGAGCCTCCAGTACGTCGCCTTCCTGCATTCCCATGCTGTCAACGAGCTTGGCGATCCTCTCGGCACCGAACAGACGCATGAGCTTGTCCTCCAGGGACACGTAGAACACCGATGAACCGGGGTCTCCCTGACGTCCGGAACGTCCCCTTAGCTGACGGTCCACCCTTCGGGAGTCATGCCTCTCGGTTCCTATGATGGCGAGACCTCCGGCGGCCTTGACCTCCGGGGAAAGCTTGATATCGGTTCCTCGACCGGCCATGTTGGTGGCTATGGTGACGGTACTGGACATACCTGCCTGGGCCACGACCTCGGCCTCCTTGTCATGGAGCTTAGCGTTGAGGACATTGTGCTTGATGCCTCTCATATTGAGCATTCTGCTCAGAAGTTCCGACGTCTCCACGTCGGTGGTACCGACCAGTACTGGACGGCCCTCTTTCACCAGTTCCTGGATCTTGTTTATGACGGCGGCGAACTTGGCCTTTCGTGTCTTGTAGATCAGGTCATCCTGGTCATTCCTGATGACGGGACGGTTGGTGGGGATTACCACCACATCCAGCTTGTAGATGCTCCAGAACTCACCCGCCTCGGTCTCTGCGGTACCGGTCATGCCGGCGAGCTTGTGGTACATCCTGAAGTAGTTCTGCAGGGAGACAGTGGCGTAAGTCTGCGTCGAAGCCTCGACCTCGACGTTCTCCTTGGCCTCCACTGCCTGGTGCAGTCCGTCGGACCAGCGCCGTCCCTCCATGATACGGCCCGTTCCCTCATCGACAATCTTTATCTTGTTGTCCATGATGACGTAGTCAACGTCTTTCTGGAACATGGCGTATGCCTTGAGGAGCTGGATCATTGTGTGGACCCTCTCGCTCTTGAGGGCGAAGTCCTCCATGAGGGCGTCCTTGCGCTCGCGCTTCTGCTCGGGGGGCAGGTCGGAAGCCTCTATCTCGGCAATCTTGGACCCCATGTCGGGGAGGACGAAGAAGTTGTCGTCATTGACCATCCTGGCAAGGGTGTCATGACCCTTGTCGGTGAGGTCCACGGAGTGCTGCTGCTCGTTTATGACGAAGTACAGGGGATCCGTGACCACCGGCATCTCCCTCTCATTGTCCTGGAGATAGTAGTTCTCAGCCTTCTGCTGGAGCTGCTTCATTCCGGGCTCGGAGAGGTACTTGATGAGGGGATTGTATTTGGGAAGACCCTTGACGCAGCGGTACAGGAGCTTTCCTCCCTCGGCCTCGTCACCTGAGGAGATGACCTTCTTGGCCTCGTTGAGGGTCTGGACTATGAGTCCCCTCTGAAGGTTGTAGAGCCTCTCCACATAGGGCTTGAACTCGGCGAACTGCTCGTCATTCTCCGTCTTGGTGGTAGGGCCGGATATGATGAGCGGGGTCCTTGCGTCATCGATGAGGACGGAGTCGACCTCGTCCACGATGGCGAAGTGGTGCTTTCTCTGGACCAGGTCCTCGAGGCTTATGGCCATGTTGTCGCGCAGGTAATCGAAACCGAACTCATTGTTGGTTCCGAATGTGATGTCGCAGTTGTAGGCCTTGCGCCTCTCGGGGGTGTTGGGGTCATGCTTGTCGATGCAGTCCACGGAAAGGCCATGGAACTGGTACAGGGGGCCCATCCACTCGGAGTCACGCTTGGAGAGGTAGTCATTGACGGTGACCACGTGGACTCCCTTGCCTGCAAGGGCGTTGAGGAATACGGGAAGGGTAGCTACGAGGGTCTTTCCCTCACCGGTCGCCATCTCGGCGATCTTTCCCTGGTGGAGGACAATGCCGCCGATGAGCTGCACGTCGTAGTGGACCATGTCCCACTTTATCATGTTCCCGCCGGCAAGCCAGGAGTTGTGCCACAGGGCCTTGTCACCATCTATGGTCACGAACTCGTGGGTGGTGGAAAGGTCACGGTCGAAGTCGGTAGCCGTAACCTCCACTATCTCATTCTCCTTGAAACGGCGGGCGGTGGATTTCATGATGGCGAAAGCCTCGGGAAGGACTTCCTTGAGGATATCCTCTATCTTCCCGTCCTCTTCCTTCACGAGTTTATCGGACTCGGTGGCGAGTTGTTCCTTCTGTGATACGGGTATATCTGAATCCAGTTGTTCCTTTATTTCGGCGATCCTGTCCTCGAAGGGTTTCTCCACGAGACGTATCTTCTCCCTGAGGACATCGGTCCTGGCACGGAGCTCGTCGTTGGAGAGGGCGTCGATGGAAGGATAGACTGCGAGAATCTTGTCCAGGATGGGCTGCAGGCCTTTCATGTCCCTTTCAGCCTTGGTGCCGAACAATTTTTTGAAAATCGAGTTAAGTGACATATGTATTGTATGTGTATTCTTCCGGTATGCTCTTTTTGAGAGTTTCTTGTGAGATTGCCTTATTTTCCTGCGAAGGCGGACCGGGGACCCTAGGTTCACTTGCCTTCAGAGTCCGGGAAACGGCCGAATACATCCTTCAAAAATCGGGCAATTCACACAATATCTTGCAAATATAGCCAAATTTATGAAAGAACGGCCCCCTTTAGGGGGAGCCTTCCAAAATGAATTCCGGATTCCCTTTCTGCCCGATTGGGGCAACGCACTTTATGTCAGTTCTTTACTGACAATAAGTCATATACATTAAGAATGGACGAAACAATGCTGTCCCTGTCATGACGAACAAGGGCGCACTCCCTGGCCGCCCTGCCGACTTCCTTAAGAGTGGCTCCATCCAGTGACCTTATCTTCTCAGAAAGGGCCTCGCTGTCCCCCGCCGGGAAGAGGAATCCTGTCTTTGCGTCCTCAATGAGCGAAGGGACTCCCCCTACGGCAGCGGCCAGGACCGGGACACCGAGAATCTGCGCCTCGCAAACGGAGTTGGGGCTATTGTCAATGTATGAAGGGTGAACGTACATGGTGCAGGAAAGAAGTTCCTCCCGCAGCTTCGCTGGCCCGATGACCCCGCAAAGGGTAAGGCCGGCCTCCTGTACGCTGATTCCCGTCATCTTCACGAAAAAAGACGGACTTATGTTCCCGAACACTCTCCACTCGAACTGCACCCCGCTGTCCCTCAGGGCCTTCCCCGCTCTTAGGAGCACATCCATCCCCTTGTAGGGAGGCTCCGATATGGTGGTGACAAGACGGAGGGTGGGAGGAAGCTTTCTCTCAGTGGGCACATCACCGTAAAACGGGGAACGGAGCATCTCCCACACCTTGAAATAGTTCCAGGAGTCATTCCCCCGGAGGGAACGGACCTGTTCCCGGTCCCACCGGGTCCGGCCCATGTAGTTGGAAACCAAGGACAGGATCTTTCTCTCCCTTTCGCAGGACCTTTTCCAGCGGGAGAGGGTATAGACTCTCTGAAGGAGAGAGGACAGGGGGCCGCCATTCACTGTCCAGTAAGGGATGCTTACCCCCTTCGGGGTGAAGACTTCCCAGTAGGGGTTCATCAGGCCCTGCAGATGAAGCACCACCGGTACCGTGGTCTCACCCGCCACCAGCCCGAATGAATGCTCAGACCCGAATACCTGGATGACGGACGGGGAGAAATCCTCCACGACCTCCCTGTAGCAAGAAAGAAGGGACTCAATCTGCTTCCCTTCACCCAGCAGTAGACTGCGGGTGCGGTCCCCCCTCGTTATGTCATAACCGTTGAGGACTGGATAGTACATGACGGAGTGACGAAGCGAGCGGAACCATTTCGCCTTGCCGTGGACATGGCAGCCCCCTTCGAAAAGGCCCGGGTCCTTGCTAATGAAGCATACGCCCAGTTCCACCTTTTCCCGCAGTGCCTCCTCGAGGGAACTGACCCAGCCTCCCCCATTGTACTTGGATCCCCCTTCCCCGAAATTCGAAGGAGTATTGGTGAACCAAAGGACTCTCATCGCGCGGGAAGTTTCTTTATGAACCTTGCCGGGTTGCCTGCCCATACTTCCCCGGCGGGAATGTCGCAGGAAACGACGCTCCCGGCACCCACCACACTTCCCTTTCCGATGGTCACGCCCTTGAGGATTATGCATCGGGTGCCGAGGAGCACGTCCTGGGCAATCTCCACTTTTTCACAGGCAGTGGCACAGTAGTCTTCCTCGTAGGACGAAGTCCTTGCAACAGGGTCGAGAGAGTGGGCGTCATGGTCCAGGATTATGCAACCGGCCCCTATCTGGGTCCTGTCACCTATCTTTATTTCCTTCCTTGCCCAAAGGCAGGAAGAGGATATGCCGACCCCCTCACCTATCACTATCCTTCCCTCCCCCTGGGTACAGAGACTGCTGGCCTCATTCCTGGAAATGCGGTTACGGCAGTATCCGCCTATGACATGAAGGCCCTTTCCCGCAGTTATGCTTCCCTCCCCGTCTATCCTGACGTAGACCTTGCCTTCCACGACGCTACCCTTCCCGAGCGCAGCACCCTCGAGGGCGAACTTCGCTCTGTTAAGGACCCTGGTTAGGGCAAGCCATCCTTTCCAGGGGGCGCGGAGGGCTCTTTTGTATAATGACATAGAAGGCATGATGAATGATGCGGGCTTAAGTGCGGTAAACAACCGATGATGGTTCCTCTTTCAAATAATGAAAGGTACCGATAGGCAAAGTAAGGGATTTTTCATGAGAAAACAACGGCTTCGCCCGCCCGGGGGGAAGGATGCTAAATCAAATTCAGGAATAAGGTAATCACCCCCGTGTTTATGATATCCACGAACATGGCCCCGATGATCGGTACGATGATAAAGGGCTTGACCGAATAGTGGTACTTGTAGCAGATGGCCGACATGTTCGCCATGGCGTTGGGTGTCGCACCGAGGCCGAACCCGCATAGGCCGCTCACCAGGACAGCCCCGTCGTAATCCTTTCCCAGGGCGCGGAATGCGACGAAGTACCCGTACAGGACAATGAGGAGGGCCTGGGCGAGCAGGATCACCAGAAGGGGCAGCATCAAGCCGGCGAGTTCCCAGAGCTTGAGGGTGGACATCGCCATCCCCAGGAACAGGGACAGGCATATATTGCCTATCGAGGTGATTTCACTCTGGCAGACAGGGTCAGGCTTGCCGCTTTTGTGCGGAAACACATTGCGGATGAGCACTCCTACCAGCAGGGCCCCGAAATAGGTGGGGAATGTGATGCCGGTGAGGAGGAGAAGTTTGTACAGCCCCATGCCCAGGGCCATGGCCAAGATGAGTTGGCAGGCAGCCAGGGTATATCGTCTCTTAGGCATCGAATCATCCGTCTTCGTAGGCTCGATTTCCTGGAAGACATCCTCCCCTCCGGACTCGGATGAGAGGGAGAACCTTCTTATGAGGCTCTCTCCCAACGGTCCCCCTATGAGGGAGCCGGCCACAAGGCCGAAAGTCGCCGCAGCCAGGGTAATGGAATCAGCCCCGGCAAGGCCCTTCTCCAGGAGTACCGGGGAGAACCCGCCTGCGGTCCCGTGGCCGCCGGACATGGGAATGGAGCCTGTCGCCATCCCAAGAAGAGGGCCCAGGCCCATGGCACGGGCTATTCCAACGGAAAGGAGGTTCTGAAGGACAATGAGGACCAGCACAAGGATAATCATGACCACGAGTGGCCTTCCGCCTTTCCTGAGCACCTTCATGTCCGATTGGAATCCCACCGATGTGAAAAAGAGCATCATGCAGATTTCCTTGATGGTCCCGTCGAAGGAGAAATCCACTCGCAGCACCCAGTGCAGGAGCAGAGTCAACAGTGACAGGAGAATGCCACCGGAGACCGGTGCCGGAATGCAGAATCGTTTCAGCGGGGGAATGACCCTTGTAAAGAAAAGTCCCAGGATGAGGGCCAATACGCCCACTCCTGCAGTTACGTACATGTCCAGTGCAATCAGATGATTCATACCCCGAATATACTGCATTCCAGAGGACTTTTCAAAAGATTTCCGATTTTTCGGCACACTTCGACATTTTTCCGCACCCTTTCTTCCGACAAGCATGGACCTCACACAGAAGTCAACTGTTCAATCTGACATCTCATGCAGTCAATACAACGCGTTCTCATCTCTTGATTATTTTTATGAAAATTTTTCAGAAAACCTTGCGAAATAAAAAAGAATGCCTACCTTTGCAGTCCAATCCTATCCGCTGGGTTCGTATAACGGTTAGTACTCGAGATTCTCAATCTCGCAATAGGAGTTCGATTCTCCTACCCAGTACCAAAGATGGCCGAGCTTCTGAAGCCCGGCCTTTTTCGTATCATGGTCTCCGCATGCGAGAGACCTTTCCTTCATTACCGGGACAGTCGGCACGGCGGCAGGACCGCCATGAATCCACACTTAGCAGCTCTTGCAGAGATGGAATCCGGCCCCAAGTAGGTTTCAAGTGAGTCATGAAGTCTTTTGTTCAAAAGGTAGTCCCTCTGAGGTTCACCGATAATTAACGCTCGTTTATTTAGGAGTGAACGTTTGGGGAACCGACTGAAAGGTATTAACTTTGTAAAGTTGCCAACACCTTGATTATTGTATTTTGCAGCAAGTGTAATCATCATGGACAGAATGAAGAAAATTCCTTACGGGAAATCGGATTTCAAATTAATCCGAGGGGAAGATTATTACTATGTTGACAAGACATCCTTTATACCGAAGATAGAGGCTGCCGCTGATAATTTTTTCTTCCTACGTCCCAGACGATTCGGGAAGAGCCTTCTGCTTTCCATGCTTAAGACATACTACGACATCGCCGAGAGGGATAACTTCGAAAAATGGTTCGGAGGACTTGACATTTATAAAGATGGTCCAACACCGAAGATGGGTTCATACTTGGTCCTCGATTTTGATTTCTCCTCATTCCGGGGGGATTCTAGTTCTTTCGAAGAACAATTCGACAATGAAATAATGGGGAGACTGGATTATTTCATGACCAAATACAAGTATCTACTTCCCGACGGTACATACAACAAGATTATGTCCATATCAACAGTGAATCAAGCACTATCCAGGCTATGTGGAATTGTTAATTTAGCTGGTTATGGTATATATCTCTTTATTGACGAGTATGACAACTATACTAATACTTTGATTTCGGGGGATGCCAAATCCCGAACCGCTTACGATACCCTGACTCACGATGACGGGATTCTCCGTTCTTTCTTTGCCCAAATCAAGAAATGCACTGATATTTGTATTCAGCGAATGTTCATAACCGGGGTAAGCCCCGTCAGTATGGATGATATCACATCAGGATACAATATCGGCAAAGATCACACCGCAGTTCCAGCATTCAATTCCATGGTTGGGTTCAATGAGGAAGAAATCCTCAGCATGCTTGATTATTACGGCTCTCATCTCAATTTCAACCACAGCACGGATGAACTCCTTGGCATTATGAGGCCATGGTACGACAACTACTGTTTCTCGCAGGACAGCTTGACGGAGGCTCCCCTATACAATTCCGACATGGTCCTGTCATTCCTGTATGATTATACAGCCAGAAAATGTAAATTGCCCGTTTCCATGGTTGACAGAAATGTCAAATCCGACATCAGCAAGATGCTGCTTCTTGTAAGCAAAGACAAAGAGCTGGGACTGGAGGATAATTCCGTAATAATGGAAGTGGCGACCAAGGGATATACGTATGGCAACATCAAGGATTCTTTTAGGGCGGAAGAACTGTCCGACAAAGACAATCTGCGAAGCCTGCTCTTTTACATGGGTTACCTCACCTTTTCCAGGGAGCAGGACGGAGATTTTTCCCTACTGGCCATTCCCAATCTCGTAATCAGGGAAATAGTCTATGAGAAACTGGTCAAAATGTACACCGCCCAAGGAGTGGAATTCGACTCCTCACAGATAACCCAATGCCTTAGGACCGCCTCCGAGACCGGGGATTTCACTCCCATGTCCGATTACATATCCGAGACCATCTTGCATTTCTCTTCAGAAAGAGACAAGGCCAAAGGAGAGCATTTCCTTCACGGGATGATACTGTCGATGTTTACTCCATCCGGAAGATATTTCCCGATATCGGAGGGCGATGCGGGTGGTGGCAAGGGATACTCCGACATAGCTCTTTTCCCAAGGGTCAGGACCTTCCCTTCGATAAAGCATTCATTCATATTGGAACTCAAGTACGCAAAGAGCGGAGCATCCGACCTCACGGTGGATAACATGAGGAAGGAAGCAACCGAGCAGGCTCTTCGGTATCTTTCTTCAAGTAGGATTCTTCCCGATATGCTTCAGACCCAAATCCATGCTCTTGTCTTGGTATTCAGGGGGGTCAAGCTCGAGATTATCGAAGAGGTCGGGAAGAAATGACCTTTCTTGCATCCCATATTGTCAAGGAACCATGACGGTGAGAAAGCTTGTGACCAAGGAGTGTTCCCTTAACATACCAAGATGGATGTGAACGGTCCAGGGCGTTCGGAGAGGGAGATAGAGCACTGTGCTCATTGACAATCCCGCATGGATGAAGCCTAAATGTGCACAATCACCTTCAAGCAATAATCCTGACAACATTATATTATGGATTTCCCCCAAAAGCGCAGACCGCAATCAGGTCTTCTTTTTCTTCTGCCCATCGTCCTGCTTGTCGTTTGGACAGCGGTCCCCTTTGGCTTGTCCTCATGCACTGACACAGCAAGAGGTCCGAAGTCTCCTCTCACGTACACTGATACCGTCACACTCTATCGTGACTCCGTCATCATAAGGGACTCCATCATCCTGAGGGAGCCAGCCCGGCCTGCCAGGGAGGCTTCCTTCATCCTTGTTGACAAAGGAAAACTCACGCTGTCCCTTTATGACGTAAAAGGAATGGTAATCATGTCTTTCCCTTGCTGTTGTGCCCTTAGGTACGGGAACAAGACCCAGCGCTACGACAGCCGCACTCCGGAGGGAGTGTTCCCTGTAAGCATGATCCAGGACTCAAGGCTCTGGAAGCATGATTCCCATGACGGGAGAGGACAGCGACTCGGCTGCTATGGGGCGCATTTCATCAGGCTGGACTACCCGCCATACCACAAGATAGGGATCCACGGCACAGACGAACCGGAGAGCCTGGGCACGAGGGCCTCGGAAGGCTGCATCCGGGTCCGCAATGACAACCTTGAGAAACTCGTCCCGTACGTTCATGTCGGGATGCCGGTGATAATCGTCCCGGGAGAGGAGGATATCAAGGTCAACAAGGCCGAAGGCCGATGAACATTATCCTTTCAATCCAAAACATGTCACTGGCGATTCTTTGAACCTTGAGTAAAACTATCTGACGGATTATTTAAAGGGCATGAGTATTTTCATCAATACCTTTAGCTTGCCTTATTGTATAACCGTCATTTACCATGGTCCTGAAACCCTCTTCTTCCTTCAGGGGAAAGCGCATCCTTTCCCGCCTCCCTCTTCTTCTGGGAGGCCTGGTCTTTCTGTCAGAGTCCTTTGCGGGCGCCCAGAAACCCATTGTCCACACCTCCTACACACCTGACCCCGCACCTTATGCCTACGGGGACAAGCTGTACATGTTCACCGGTCATGACGAGGATGACGCCACGTATTTCCTGATGAAGGACTACCAGGTGTTCTGCACTTCCGATATGGCCAACTGGACCTATCTGGGGACCCAGATGTCCACCGGGACATTCCCATGGGCCCAGCAGGGAGACAACGCCTGGGCATCCCAGGCGGTATGCGTCGACGGAAAGTGGTTCTGGTACGTCTGCCTCATCGAGGAGAAAACCGGTGGCAATGCCCTTGCAGTGGCTACGGCCCCTTCCCCGCAGGGACCATGGAAGGATGCCCTTGGCGGTCCCCTCGCTGTCGGCTGGTCATTCATAGACCCCACCGTATTCATTGACGATGACGGGAGCGCCTATCTGTTCTGGGGCAACAAGGGCCTGTGGTACGGCAAGCTCGCCCCCGACATGACGTCTTTCATGGATGGATGGAAGGAGGTGCCAGGCTTCCATGACCCCCAATGCTTCGGGCCCGAGAGCATGAAGATGGACTGGAGCATAAGGAAGGAGGTGATGATGGTTGGATATGAGGAAGGGCCATGGCTTTACAAGAAAGACGGCACCTACTATCTTTCCTACCCGTCCGGCGGAGTGCCGGAGCACATGGCATACTCCACCGCCCCCACAATTGACGGGCCCTGGACCTACAGGGGCAAGATAATGGACACTGCCACCCGTTCATTCACGATACATGGCGGGAATGTCAACTTCCGGGGGCACGACTACATGTTCTATCACGACGGCACCCTGCCCAACGGAGGCGGGTTCCACCGCAGCGCCTGCGTCGAGGAGTTCAGTTTCTCCCCCGACGGTTCCATCCCCTTCATTCCCTTCACCAAGGACGGTCCCGCACCCCTGGGAAGCCTGAACCCCTACGAGAGGGTCGAGGCTGAGACGATGGCCTCATGCTGGGGCCTGAAGACAGACAGGAAGGACGGCAAGGACCACTACGTCACCTCCGTGCACAACGGGGACTGGATCCGCTTACGTGAAGTGGAACTCGGGGAGGAGGGCCCCGGTATGGTCACACTCCAGGTCCTTAATTTCCAGAACCCGGGAAGGGTGGAATTCTACCTCGACAACATAAGCGGGGCTCCCCTGGCCAAAGTGGAAGTAACGGCGGACAACCCCCTCAGGACCGCTTTCATTAAAACCAAGGCAACTGGCAGGCACGACCTGTACATCCTCTTCCGCGGCGCTGACAAGGAGCTTTTCGACTTGGACTGGTGGAAGTTCACGGGGAAAGTCAACATGCCGCTAATCCAGACAAAATACACCGCTGACCCCGCACCTCTCGTATATGACGGGAAAGTATTCCTGTACACCACCCATGACGAGGACTGGGGCGACAACTTCGAGATGTACGACTGGCTGCTGTACACTTCCGAGGACATGGTCAACTGGACGGACCACGGGGCGGTGGCCTCGACAAAGGACTTCAAGTGGAGAAGCCGTGACAACGGGGCCTGGGCCCTCCAGGTCATTGAGAGGAACGGGAAGTTCTACATGTACTGCCCCCTCCATGGGCACGGCATCGGAGTGCTTGTCTCCGACAGTCCCTACGGTCCCTTCAAGGATCCCCTCGGGGAACCGCTCGTCTGGCAGAGGGAGCACTGGTTTGACATTGACCCCTCGGTCATGATAGACGAGGACGGACAGGCCTACCTGTACTGGGGCAATCCACATACTTACTGGGCTCTCCTGGGCGAGGACATGATATCCCTCGAGGGCCCCATCCACCGGGTTGAGCCTGCCATTCCGGACTACCAGGAAGGCCCCTGGATATACCGTCATGACGGCCGGTACTATCTCGCTTTCGCATCCACCTGCTGCCCGGAGGGCATTGGCTACGCCATGTCGGAGTCCCCTGTTGGGCCGTGGGAATACAAAGGCCACATCATGGACCATACCCCCAGAACCAGGGGCAACCATCCAGGCATCATAGACTACAAGGGCCGCTCCTATGTGTTCGGGCTGAACTACGACCTCATGCACCTCGACACGTTCAGGCACCATGAGAGAAGGTCCGTGAGCGCCGCGGAAATGACCTACCGTCCGGACGGGACAATTGAGGAAGTCCCCTACTGGCAGGACGCTCCCCTCTCCCAGATAGAGCCTTTCAAACTCAGTGGCCGGATAGAGGCCGAGACCATGTCCTGGGGCTATGGGCTCAAGACGGAGAAGGTCCCTGGAAGAGGCATCGTCGTGTGCAACATAGATGACGGTGAGTACCTGAAAGTGAGCGGTGTGGACTTCGAAAGGGGGAAGAATCGCTTCAGTGCGGAGATTGCCTGCGGTCCCGCTCCTGCCAGAATCGAAGTCCGCCTTGACAGCGAGGACGGTCCCCTTGCTGGCACCCTTTCCATCACCCCCACCCCCGACGGGAACTGGAAGAAATACACCTGTTCACTTGAGGGTGCATCCTCCGTCCATGACCTGTACTTCGTCTTCAGGGGCGAAGCCCTTCATGACCTCATGAAGTGGGACTGCTGGACCATGAAATAACCTTAAAATCATACACGCATATGAAAAAGTCACTTCTCTTTTCACTTTCTTTGATTTCGGCGCTGCTTCTTGCCGTATCCTGCGGCAACGGTTCATCCCAGATGTCCATTCCCGTGCTCACCATCGAGGGCGGCCAGGTACAGGGCGTACCCACCGACATCCCTTCAGTGGCGGTCTTCCGTGGCATCCCCTATGCTGCACCTCCCCTCGGGGAACTGAGGTGGAAGGCCCCCCAGCCGGTGGTCCCGTGGGAGGGGGTCCTTGTCGCCGACAAGTTCGGGCATCCCTCTTTCCAGAGCGTCCACTATCCCGGAGGCTACACCACCGAGTGGGGTTACGGGGAGGAGTCCCCGTATTCCGAGGATTGCCTTTACCTGAATGTCTGGACTCCCGCTCCCGGGAAAACCGATGCCCACCTTCCTGTTGCCCTATGGATCCACGGGGGCGGCTACCGCGAAGGCTGGGGCTCCGAGCCCGAGTTCGATGCCAAGGAGTGGGCCCGCAGGGGCGTGGTCCTTGTTTCCATCAACTACCGCCTGGGTGTATTCGGGTTCCTCACCCATCCCGACCTTGCCGCCGAGAACCCTGACGGCATATCCGGCAATTACGGCATCCTCGACCAGATCGAGTCCCTGAAATGGATACAGAAGAATATCGCCCAGTTCGGCGGTGACCCCGGAAATGTAATGATCTTCGGGCAGAGCGCCGGCGGCGGTTCGGTACGCTGCCTGTGCGAGTCCCCTCTCACCGAGGGCCTTTTCCATAAGGCTGTCATAATGAGCGCCGGAGGGCTTGACACCGGTGTTCCCAGGGTGACCCAGACCCTCGAGGAGGCCCAGAAGGCTTCCAAGGAAGTCCTCGACTGGGCAGGCATCAAGGATATCAAGGCCATGAGGGCTGCTTCCACCGAGACCCTCTACGCCCTTGGCAACATCTATCGTGGCGTTACAGGCAAGCCCGCCCGCATCACAATGTCCCCTATCATTGACGGCAAAGTCCTGGTGAGGGACTTCAATGCGGCAGCGATGGAGAACAAACTGCACAATGTTCCCTACATGATAGGATACACAAAGGATGACATGGGTGACATGAAGGACGGGATAGCCGCATTCTGTCTCAACAGGGAGGAAGTCGGAAACAAAGCATGGGCCTATCAGTTCGCCCGTCCCCTTCCTACCGACGGCAGGGACAGGGTCCTCTCAGGCGCATTCCACTCCTCGGACCTGTGGTTCGTATTTGGTAGCCTCGAGCATTGCTGGAGGCCCTGGACCCAGGGTGACTGGGACCTGTCCGACAAGATGGT
>CAJOLJ010000058.1 GCA_905235445.1 uncultured Bacteroidales bacterium | reverse complement strand
GATGCCCAGGGTCCCATTGCCCAGATTAAGGAGCGCAACTACACCCAGAAGGTGTTCGAGTATACGAAGGACGTCATTCTCGTGGGAATCAATTACGACGCCACGACGAAGGAGCACCAGTGCACAATCGAGAATGTCACCGCCCCGTAGGAAGTGGAACCGTCACCGTGATATGACCGCCCCACACTAGCCCTTGTACTCGCTTGGCGGTACGCCGAACTTCTTCTTGAAAGAGGTCGAGAAGTGGGACAGTGTGCTGAACCCTGTCATGTCGGCGATTTCCGACATGTTCCCCTCACCCTTGCGTAGCAGCTGGGCTGCACGGTTGAGCTTATAGTTCTTGAAGAATGCGCTCGGGTTTTCCCCTGTGAGGCCCTTCACTTTGTAGTAGAACTTGGTTCTGGACATTCCCATCATTTCAGTCATCCGGCTGATGTCAAGCTCCGGGTTGCCCAGTTCCTTCTCCATGAGGTCATAGAGTTTCTGCATAAAGGCCACGTCCTGTGCGGAGAGGTCGCTGGGGGATATTTCCTCGGTCTTCGTAGCATCCGCAAGCAGGGCCTTGACCTTGGCCCGGTTGTCAAGCTGGGATTTCAGCAGCGCCTTCAGGTATGAAGGGTCGAATGGCTTGGTGACATAGGCGTCCGCTCCGGCATCCAGGCCTTCCACCTGTTCCCTCACGGATCCCTTTGCCGTTATGAGCACCACGGGTATGTGGGAAATCAGCATGTCAGATTTGATGCTGCGGCAAAGATCGTATCCGCTCATTCCCGGCATGATGACGTCACTGAGAACTATGTCCGGTGCCTGTTCATGTATCTTTCTTAGAGCCGTCTGGGCATCGAAACACGATACCACATTATATGATGTATCGAGCAGTGCCCTCAGGTATTGGAGGACCTCGGAGTCATCGTCAATGGCCATCACCGTGGGACGCGTGTCATTGTCGGCAGCGGCAGGACGGTCGGACCTTAGGGCGGGTACGCTTTCCACCGGCCCTACGTTCTCTTCCAGCGGCTTTCTCTCCTCCTCGGTGTAGGCTCCCTCGGCTATTGGAAGCAGCAGGGTGAATACCGCCCCGGTGCCCTCGGTGGCATTGGAGGCCTTCAGCGAACCGTGGTGCAGGTCGGCGAGTGACCTTGAGTAGTAGAGCCCGATGCCGGTGGAGTAGCTATAGGTCCCGCGGGTCTGGTTCGAGAGCTGGTAGTAGCGGTCGAAGATTTTCTCGAGCTTGTCCTCTGGGATTCCGGCACCGGTGTCGCTCACCGTTACCTTTGCCATGGAGGGATTGTCCCTGTCCAGGTCGAAGGCCACCGTGACCTTGCCCCCGGTGGGGGTGTATTTCATGGCATTGGAAAGCAGGTTCGCAAGTATTTTCTCCAGCTTGTCCTCGTCGAAGTACATCATGAACGGTTCTTCCAGGCCGGTGGAGGTGAGCTCTATGCCCCTGTTGTCCGCATTGTACTGGAAGATCTCCATGTACTTGGAGATGGTCCTTGTTATGTCACCTTTCCTCACTTTCAGTTTCAGGGACTCGTTCTCGAGCCTTCCCAGGTCCATTATCTGGTTCACCAGGCGCAGCATCCTGGCAACGCTCCGCCTCACTATGTCAAGGAGCATCCTGTCGGAGGCGGGGATGTCCTCCTTCTCCGAGAGCTCCGTTACGGGACCGGATATCATGGTCAGCGGGGTGCGGAACTCATGCGCCAGGTTTGAGAAGAGGGCGACGTTCATCTGGTTGGTGGCGCGCAGCTGTTCCTTCTCCGCCTCGGCCATGCGGATGGCCTCCCTGCTCTTCCGTTTCCCATCATAGTAGCGCCAGGCCCATATTGCCAGGCCAAGCAGAAGCAGCACATACAGGCATTTCATCAGGGGAGTCTCCCAGATGAGGGGAAGCACTCTCACGTTTATTCCCTCCTCCTTCTCCACGATGCTGTTGTTGTTATTGGATATGCGGACCCGGAGGCGGTATTTCCCGGGAGGGACATTCCCGTAGAAGGCGGTATTGTCAGTCCCAGCGTCCCGCCAGTATGTGTCGTAATCCTCCAGCTTGTAGGAGTAGCGGGTCCTCTCGCTCTCGCAGTAGTCCAGGGCGGAGAATGAAATGGAGAAAGTGTTCTGTCTCCTTTTCAGTTTTATGTCCGGCTGAAGCGGCAGGATCCTGTCTATGGGACCATCCTGGGACGGGAACACCAGGTCGTTGTACACCCTCAGGTTCTCGAAGATGAGCGGGACGCTCCTCCTTGAGGGAGCGTCGATTGGGTTGAATACCGTGACCCCGTGCATTCCCCCGAAAATGAGGGTCCCGTCCTCAAGGGCGCAGGAAGCCTTGTCGTGGAACTCGTTTCCACCCAGGCCGTCCTCCGTCCTGTAGGTGGTTATTTTCCCTACCGTACGGTCATATTTGCCAAGGCCGTCCAGGCTGCTGATCCAGATATTGCCCCAGCAGTCCTCCTCTATCCCCTCTATGTCGGAGCATGGGGCATCCGGGAGGGGGGAGAGGCGTCCCGTGGTGCAGTCATAGCGAAGGAGTCCGTTTGCCACGGTTCCCACCCAGATGTCCCCCCGGCTGTCCCGCTTGATGGCCGTCGGGATTAGCACGGAGCGGGTGATGCACTCCCTGTAGCAATCTTCGTCAATGTCAAGGGCCGCCACCTCCCCGGTCCTGACGTCCACCGTCATGAGGGGGCTCATGAAGGCTGCGCAGAGGACTTTCCCGCCGGATAGGGGCTCGATGTCAGAGACGAAGATGTAGCCGTCCTGGAATGCGGTCACAGGGGTGAACTCTCCTGAGGACGAGACGGCATCCCCGGCGCTGAGGTGGTACACGTCCTTGGATGCGCCTCCTATCCAGATGCCTCCGGTCTCATCCTCTGCGATGCACATGGGATAGGGGACAAAATAGATCCTCTCGCTTGACAGTGTGCCGCCCCTGTAGGTGCAGCGAAGAACGCAGCTATGCTGGCTTGAGCATATCCACACTTTACCCCTCGAATCCACCATTACCCTGTCCGCCACCAGTTCCCCGGGTATCTCCCGTCCGTAGAGCGGGGCCATGTCAGTCCAGGTGATCTTCCCCGCAGAGGGTTCATACACGAACAGCCCTTCGTCTTTTGTCGATATCCATATGTTCCCCTCCTGGGAGCTGGACAGGGAGAGCACGGTCTTCCCCTTGAAGAATGATGAAAGGTAACGGTTGGAGTTGAACTGGTCCTTGTAGCGGTAGTTCACGAAGAAGCCCCTGTCGTCGGACCCGAACCAGATGTTCCCGGAGGAGTCCTTGAATATCAGGGAAATCGTGAAGGAAGGTATGTCGTACGGAAATCCATCCTCCTTGTCCGATATGACCGTCCCCCTCTGCCTGTCATAGACGAAGACCCCGTGACGGTAGGTGGTGAGGATGACGTGGTTGATGTCCACCTGGAAGATGTTGGTGACATCGGCTTGGTTAAGTCTCGCATTGTCCCTCACGGGAGCGGGTAGCGGTATGAACTTCTCCGATAGGGTATCGAATATGGATATCCGGGACATCCCCGACATCCACAGTTGCCCGTTTCCGAGAAGGCAGGAGTGGAATGCGGCTATCTCGGTGGGGGTGTCCACGGTCAGGGCGAAAGATGCCATGGTGTCGAAGCAGCGTATCCTCGAGGAGGTGACTATCCATAGCCTTCCCCTCGGATCCAGGTGGTATCCGAAGCCCATTTCCCCGGGCCCCTGGTAGGAGTTCACGGCGACCCTCATGGTGCCGAGCTGCTCTTCATAAACCGAGATCGAGGTTCCGTGGATGAAGATTATCTCCCCCCGGGGTCCTTCCAGGACCGCGGAGATGTTGGAGGAAGTCCCGCTCGGGACGGGGATCCTGCGGAAATTCCCCTGGGGGGTATACAGCGCCGCTCCCGCCACGGTGCCAACCCATAGGCGTCCTTCCCTGTCGCTGTGGAGGCTCGTGACCTGGTTGTCCGGCAGGGAGAGGCTGTCGGATGTGGCGAAGTACTGGTGGTAGGTGTGCAGGTCGTACTTGTTCAGTCCCCTGAAGGTCCCGATCCAGATATGGCCCTGGGCATCTTCCGTGAAGGCGTTGATGTCGTGGTTGGATATGCCCTGCGAAAGGACCGCGCCCTGGCCGATGGCGCCCAGGACAAGAAAGATGAGGGAGGTCAGTATGTGTGTCATTGTGCTTGGCTGACGAATGGATGGAGGGGGTGTCGAGGAGGGGCGGTGTCCCGATGGGAGGGAAGGCCCCCTCAAAGGCAGTGTGAAGTTAGGCATTTTATCGGGAAAATGTAAAACCTTCCCCACCTTATGATATGATATTCAAGGACATTTATACGAGGTTTGAACAAATCGGAAAACATTTGACAATTCCGGAAAGCCGCACTTCGACGATAAAACGATTTTTGAAAATGTTGGATTTTTGTTCGCCCTACCTTTGCAATGTCGGATTGGGCAGTGTCCGCTCTTCGACGACGACGATAACCAAACAGGCTCCCACCATGTCAATGACTGCACTTAGTAACACCTCGGGATTTAAGACCCTCACCCTGGCCTCGGCGATCTTCCTGCTGATGCTCGGAGCCACGGTCAGTGTCTCTTCGTGCAAAGGATGCCAGGTCCCCCAGGGGAGTGCGGCATCCTCCACTGAACTCATCACCGATGCCGCCTCTTCAACCATCAGGATATCCTCCGGCAGGATAGCCGGGTACATCGACGGGGGAGTCTATATATATAAGGGCATACCTTACGCCAAGGCCGAGAGGTTCGCCCCTCCCCAGTCCCCGGACCCCTGGGAGGGAGTGCGCAGTTGCAGGGCCTACGGTCCGGTGTGTCCCCAGGTGGAGAGGAGCGGATGGCAAAGTGACGAGAGCGCTTTCTCTTCCGCCTGGAATGACGGTTTCCCCGGGGAGGACTGCATGAGGGTGAACGTGTGGACCCCATCCATAAAGGACGGCCCCAAGCGTCCCGTCATGGTCTGGCTCCACGGAGGAGGATTCGAGACCGGGTCCGGACAGGAGTGGCCCTCATATGACGGACGGAGCCTGGCCGCCGGCCATGACGTAGTTGTCGTCACCCTCAATCACCGTCTCAATGTCCTCGGGTTCCTGGACCTCTCCGCTTTCGGGGACAAGTACCGCTCCTCGGGCAATGTCGGCATGATGGACATAGTGAAGGCCCTGGAGTGGGTGAGGGACAACATTTCCGCATTCGGCGGGGACCCGTCCAATGTCACCATCTTCGGGCAGAGTGGCGGTGGCGGCAAGGTCTCCACGCTCCTTGCCACTCCCTCGGCGCAGGGTCTCTTCCACAAGGCCATCGTGCAGAGTGGATCCCAGCTGAGGGTCATGGAGCAGAAATATTCCCGCATGATAGGTTCCGCAACGGTCAGGGCCCTCGGCATATCCCCTTCATCCATAGATGACATAAAGACAGTCCCTTACAAGGACCTTCTCGAGGCCGGGAACAAGGCCATAGAACAGGTGAAGGCCCTTGCCCGGGCTGACTCCTTCGAGACGTTCATCTTCGGATGGGCCCCTACCGTGGACGGGGAGTGGCTTCCTGCCCATCCCTTCGACGGCAAGGCTCCCGAGCTTTCGAAAGACATCCCCATGATAATAGGAACGACGCTCACGGAGTTCTGTCCATCCGCATACTTCCCGTCCCTTAGGGGCATTTCCAAGGAACAGGTGGACGGTATCCTGGAGGGCAAGTGGGGTGAAAGGAAGGACGGGTTCACAAAGGCCCTGCGGAGCGCCTATCCCGGTGCCACGCCCCAGGACTTCCTGGACTATGACGTGACTTTCCGTCCCATGGCGGCAAGGCAAGCCTCCCTGAAGGTGCGTGACGGGAACGCTCCCGTCTGGAACTACATCTTCAGCTGGGAGTCTCCCGTACTGGATGGAGTGCTGCGTTCCTCCCACTGCATGGAAATTCCCTTCGTGTTCGACAACGTCGCCCTTCACAACACCATAACGGGAGGAGGGGAGCAGGCAATCGAACTGGGGAAGATGATAAGCACGGCATGGACCCTCTTCGCCAGGACGGGGGACCCCAACGGTGCCCCGGGGCTTCCGGAATGGAAGAAAGTAGAGGCGGGACATGATTATGTGATGTACTTCGGGAAGAGAGTGACGCTGAGGGACAATCCCGATTCGGCGCTTCTGGAGTTCCTTTCCAATTACCCTTACAGCATCTTCCCGTGATGCCTCCCCAACGAACCAATGACATTTTCAACTCAAACATATTAACCACCAACAACACATGAGAAAAGCATTTTCCTCAATCAGGAACTTTGCCTTGAAGGCACTCGCGGTTGCCGCCCTGGCTGCCGGCCTTCAGGGAGGAGTCTCGGCCTTCGCCCAAGGGGGGAAGGTTACCCTGTCAGGAACCGTCACCGACGAGAACAATCTTCCGATGATGGCGGTCGGTGTCCTCGAGAAAGGGACCACAAACGGTGTCATCACCGACCTTGACGGCCATTATTCCATCTCGGTCCCCAAGGGGGCCACGGTGGAGTTCAACTCCCTGGGCTATCTCGTAGCAAGCTTTGTTGCGGACGAGTCCAAGACACTCAATGTAAAGATGGAGCTTGACCAGCTCTCGATCGAGGAGACCGTCGTCGTAGGATACGGTGTCCAGAGGAAGTCCGACGTGACCGGGGCAATCTCCCAGGTCAAGAGCGAGGACATCGCCAACCGTACCATAGCCTCCCCCGAACAGGCCCTCCAGGGAAAGATGTCCGGGGTGCAGACCTTCAGCGGTTCCGCCCGTCCTGGCGCGACTCCTTCCGTGCGTATCCGCGGTATCTCCTCCAACTACTCCTCCGACCCCCTGTATGTGGTTGACGGCCGTATCAGCAAGTCCGGCATCGCCGGGATCGACCCCAACGACATCGAGTCCATGGAAATCCTGAAGGATGCTGCATCCGCCGCCATCTACGGTGCGGAGGCAGGTAACGGTGTGGTCCTCATCACCACCCGCAAGGGCAAGGGTGATGGGAAGATCACCTATTCCTACCAGCTCTCCTCCCAGTCCCTGGGCAAGACCCCCAAGGTCATGAACTCCGAGCAGTTCATCCAGTACTACCTCGAGAGGGGGCGAATCAATATCACCGATGTCTATGCCAACTGGGATTTCAAGACCAATACCGACTGGCTCGACTACTCATACGAGAACTCCCTGATGCAGCACCACAACATCACTTTCAGCGGCGGCAATGACCGTGGGAGCCTCTATGTGTCCGGGTCCTATCTCGACAACAACGGTATGTTCAAGGGAGATGCGGACGTCTATGAGCGCCTCACAGGAATGGTGAACGGTACATGGAAGTTCAAGCCCTGGCTGGACATCCAGACCAACAACCAGGTGGAGTACTACCGTGCACGTTCCGTCTCCGAGGGTTCCGAATACGGCTCCGCAGTGGCAGCAGCCCTGCAGCTGGACCCTCTGACCCCTCCCACATACACCGAGGAGAACCTGCCTGATTTCATGAGGACATACCTCAACTCCGGCCTCTCCCTCCTCATGGACGAGCAGGGCAACTACTATTCCGCTTCTCAGTTCACCCTCAGCGAGAACGTGAACCCCATGGTCCAGAGGGACAGGACCTTCTCCCAGAGCAAGGGCTTCAATATCAATGGAGCGACCGCCCTTAACTTCCGTCCCTTCAGGGACCTCACCATCACTTCCCGCCTTGGCTACCGCCTCAGCGCATCCGACAGCTACAGCTACAACAACGACTACTACCTGTCCAATTTCGCCCACAATGACTTCATGAGCGTAAACGCCAGCACCTCCGACTCCATCTACTATCAGTGGGAGAACTTCGCCAACTACATGAAGCAGATAGGCAAGCACAACATAACCGCCATGGTGGGTATGTCCTACAGCCAGTCCCGTTCGTACAGCACCTCGGCCGGGGTGAGCGGATCCAAGAACGGCGAGGAGGTCGATTTCGGCCTTACCCAGGACAACCCTCTCTTCTACTACATAGCCTACGCCACCCCCACCGCCATCAAGAGCGTGGGAGGAGGAATGGAAAGCTACGGCAGGAAACTCTCCTACTTCGGGCGTGTTGGCTGGAGCTATCAGAACCGCTATCACCTCCAGGCCTCCCTGCGTGCTGACGCAGCTGACCTCTCGGTGCTTCCCAAGCCCATGAGGTGGGGTTACTTCCCCTCTGTGTCCGCAGGTTGGACCCTCTCGGAGGAACCTTTCTTCGAGGGCGCCAAGGCCATCTTCCCTTACGTCAAGATCCGTGCTTCCTGGGGACAGAACGGTTCCGTATCCAACCTCGGAGGCTATGCCTACTCCAATGACATCACCGGTACCGGCAACTATCCCACCGGAAAGCAGACCGCAAGCGGCTCCTGGGAGTACATCCAGGGCTACGCACCCTCTTCGACTGGCAACGACGAGCTGAAGTGGGAGACTTCCGAGCAGATTGACCTCGGCCTTGACATGCGATTCCTCCGTGACCGCCTGGCTGTCGGGGTGGACTTCTACCACAAGATGACAAAGGACCTGCTGGTGAGCGGGGTCACCCCCTCGACCGTCGTGGGTGTGAGCGCATCCCCGATGAACGCAGGAAACATCACCAACCAGGGCTTCGAGTTCGAGGTGAAGTGGAGGGACCAGATAGGGGACTTCAACTACTCCGTCAATGCCAACTTCTCCACCCTCAAGAACCGTGTCACCTACCTCCATCCTTCCATCAAGGACGGTCTCGCCGGAGTGGGAGTGCGTAACTACGGTACCATAACCCGTTTCGAGAAAGGCTATCCCGCATGGCATTTCTACGGGTACGATTTCACGGGCATCAACCCCGAGAACGGAGATGCGATGTTCAAGGACTATGACGGAATAGACGGCATGACCGACGGCGACAAGATCGACCTCGGCTCCGGCATCCCCACCTATAACTTCGGTCTGACCCTCACGGCGGGCTGGAAGGGAATTGACGCAGTGGTGTTCCTCACCGGGGCCGGCGGAAACAAGATTTTCAACGCCCTCAATAACGTTGACTACACCTGCAACCGCCTGACTTATTTCACCGAGGACCGCTGGACCCCCAGCCATACCAACGGCACCATGCCTGCGGCCAATGCATCCAACTGGACCCAGTACCTCACTTCCAGCGCGGTGGTGTTCGACGGCTCCTACGTGAAGATCAAGCAGATCCAGCTGGGCTACACTCTTCCCCAGTCCCTCACCAGGAAAGTCAAGATCGACAATCTGCGCATCTACTCATCCCTTGACGACTATTTTACCTTCACCAAGTACATCGGCTTCGACCCCGAGGTCACTGGTGGCTCGGGTAGCTCGGCCGGCGTGGACAAGGGATCCTACCCCACTTCGAAGAAGGTTGTTTTCGGTGTGAATGTATCTTTCTAAAATGAGCGCCAAATGAAAAACGGAAAAAACATACTTACGGTCCTCGTCGCCGCCGTCGTGGCGACCCTTACCCTCGCCTCCTGCTCCGACCTGCTGGATATCCCCCGCAAGGGCGTGATGGACAAGGAGACCTACTATCAGGACGTCAATAACCTCGAGGGCGCCGCAGCCGCCATGTACACCGAGGTCAGAGGCTGGGAGTACAACGTGCTCCTGTGCAAGAACATGCTCACCGACGACTTCTACGCAGGGGGTGCCGCCAGGGGTGACAACATAGACCTCGAGAAACTGAACGAGTTCACCTTCGACTCGGAGGAGAGCTACATCGAGTCCATGTTCAAGACCTACTATTCCCTCATCTACAAGGCCAACGTCATCCTAGGCAACGTGGACCCCGCCTCCGGGGACGTTGCTGCCAGGGTGGTTGCGGAAGCCCGGGTGTTCAGGGCTTGGGCTTACTTCGAGCTCATTTCCCTGTGGGGCAATCCTCCGCTCGTGGACCATGTCCTGAGCCCTTCTGAGTACAACATGCCCAACGGTGAGACCGAGGCCCTGTGGGGGCTGGTCGAGAGTGACCTTACGGCAGCCATATCTTCCGGCAAGCTTTCCGAGAAGTCTTCCGTGGATGACAACACCCAGTGGAGGGTCACCAAGCAGTATGCACAGGCTCTCCTCGGGAAAGCCTACCTGTGGCAGAAGAAATACGAGGATGCCTCGAAGGCCTTCAACGAGGTGGTGAACTCCGGCAAGTACAAGCTCTTTACTGCCGAGCCTTACGGGGACATGTTCCTCTCCCGCAATGACATGAACTGCGAGAGCATATTCGAGAGCCAGAGGGTCAATGACCCCGACAACTACGACTTCGGCCTGTACAACCTCATGATAGGCTGGCGTTCCTCCGGCGGTGAAATGACCATTCCCTCGAATGTATGCTTCACCGGAGGCTGGGGCTTCGTGCTCCCGAGGCAGGCCCTGTATGACGCCTTCCAGAAGGACGGGGACACCTACCGTCGCTCCGAGTCCTTCAAGACCTTCGATGAAATCAAGGCCATGGGCGTGACAGTGAACAAGAACATGGTGAGCGCAGGGTTCTGGATGTGGAAGAACCGCATCATCACGGACGAGGCCATAAACAGCGGCTGGTCCAATATCCGCAACACCAGGTGGATGCGCTATGCTGAAGTACTCCTTTGCGGCGCCGAGGCCAACCTGCAGGCGGGACACGCCGACGTGGCCACGAACTACGTCAACCAGATCCGTTCCCGTGCCCAGCTTCCCGCGAAGGCCTCCGTGACCCTGGACGACATCAAGCTCGAGAAGCGTCTCGAGATGTGCGGTGAGGCCCTCCGTTACCAGGACCTCGTCCGCTGGGGTGAGGGCAGCCTCATGAAGGACAACGGCGCCTCCTATCCCGACTGCGATCCCAGCGGCAAGGTGACCCTGATAAGCACCAACCAGACCTCTTACGGGTTCAAGGACGGCAAGCACGACAGGCTTCCGTACCCGTACACGGAAATCATGCTCAACTCCGAAATCACACAGAACCCCAACTATTAATCGATACGTCCCATGAAAAAGAATAATATCATACTCTTTGCTTCGGCACTCCTGTTCCTGGGCGCATGTACCGATACCGCCCTCGATCCCCTGAGCGGGGTGTTTCCCGCCCCGAAGGAGGTCCAGCTAAGCTCCCTGTCCGGAATGACCAATGACAAGGGTGCCAACAGGATCATCACCGTTGACCTTTCATCCCCCGACGGAGTGAAGCTGCACGCAGTGTTCGTGGCAGACAAGAATGTCTACTTCCTGCCTTCCTCAATCTATACCGCCGCTGACGCGGCTACCGCCAAGAAGGGCAACTTCATCTCCACCGAGAGCACAATCGACGGGAAGGGGATAGCTTCCGGCAACATTACCGTCGAAGGCGACGGCGTCAACTACAAGGTGAAAGCCGTGCTCTTCACCGAGGACGGGTCCCCGTACAAGTGCTCTTGGAGCGGGACCATTCCCTTCGAGCCCGAGGCTGTGGTATTCGACCTCGTGGACAGGACCATTCCCAGGCTGGACGGCAACCTCGACCACTATGTGGACCTCATCGATGAGGACGGGAAGACGGTCGCCGAGTTCTATATCATCCTCGCCCCCGGGCAGGGTTTCACGGGGAACTACACCGTGGAGGAGAATGTCTCCTCACCCGGACAGATGGGCAACGGCTGGATGTTCGATGCCTCCGCCTGGGGCATGGGCATCATGTCGGGTGGAAGTTTCCTGGTGGACGGGGACACCAAACTGTGGATCCTCGCAGGGAACAAGGTCAACATCGCCCAGGAGCCTGACGGCACCTATTCCTTCACTTCCGACGAACTTCTTGTCTCCTCCACCGGTTCCGCGGCCGATGGCGTCAAGACCACCCTCGATTACCAGGGCTCCATGATTGAGACCCTCACCCAGTTCGGAAGCCTCACAAGCTACGTGGCCTGGGGCATGAACATGGTGGGAGTGGAGCTCCTCTCTGACGGTATCACGATAACACCCGGAGCCTGGGGCAACACCTACACCGGGAGCGGCAAGTACCTCAAGCTCGAGCTTTACTCCACCGACGGGTCCATCGCACCCGGAGAGTACAAGGCCTGTGAAGTGGGCGGTACCATAAATCCCAGTGAGTTCGGGATAGGTTACGACGGTGTCTTCGGTCCTTCCGGCACCACGTGGTACACCCTTGCCGACAGTGTCCCTTCGTACACCTACATTACGGACGGGACCCTCAAGGTGAGCGAGAGCGGAGGCATCTACACAATCACGCTTCGCTCTTCGGTCATCAACGTCACCTACAGCGGACCTCTTGCCGCCCAGTAGAATGCGCCGCACCTCTTTCTCCCTTTTCCTTATCATCATTGGCTGCCTCCTGTCAGGACCCTTCCTGACAGGCTGCGGCAGCGGTAAGGAAGGGACCGATCCCGAGGAGGTGAACCTCCTGGATCTTCTACAGGCTGACGGTACGGTGAAAAGGGACCTTACCATCGAGAGCACCGCGAAGGGAAGGACCATGAAATACTCCGTGTGGCTCCCGCCGGGGTTCGATGCCAAGAACACCTATCCCTTCCTCTACCTTCTCCATGGATATGGAGACGACAACAACTCCTGGCTGGACAAGGGCGGGGCGCAGAAGATAGCGAGGGACTATTACCAGAAGAACAAGGTCCCCTTCGTGATAGTGATGCCGGATGGCCTTACGGACTTCTATCAGGGAAACTGGGAAAGTTATTTCCAGACGGAACTGATGCCCGAGGTCGAGAAACTCTTCCACTGTAACGGCAAGAGAGCCGTGGCCGGCCTCTCTATGGGAGGCTACGGGACCCTATGCAACGTGCTTGCCCATCCCGACCGGTTCGTCTACGGTTACGCAATGTCCCCGGCTACGAACCCTGCTTTCGAAGACCTCATGAAAGAGAAAGACGCGGGAGCTTTCCCTCCCATTACCATGGAATCCGGTACGCAGGACTTCACGGTCTCGATCCAGTCCGTAAGGGATTTCGCCTCTCTGCTAGACAAGTATGGCATCAAATATGAATTCATAGAAAGGGACGGGGGACATGACTGGAACTTCTGGCCGGAATGCCTGCGCAAGGCCCTGGTGAAAATAGCCGAGGCCTTCAGCTAGCCCCTCCCATTTGCATGGACTCACAAAGAATCAAATCCAAATAAACAAATATCCGAACATGAAAAGATTATTGGCCATTTCAGTGGTCATACTGACTCTCGGACTTGGGACTGCCGCAGCCCAGCAGGCCCTCCAGTGGGGTGCTGCCCCGCTTCAGTCCCCCCAGGTCAACGAAGACGGGACCGTCACTTTCCGCTATTCCAACCCCAAGGCCATAAAGGTCCAGGTCACAGGCGACTTCCTTCCAACCCAGAAGCTCGAGTTCGAGATGAACGGGCAGAAGATGACCTACGATGCCCCCGGTACCGCTGACCTTAAGGAGACAAAGCCCGGAGTGTGGGAGTATACCACACCTTTCAAGGTCCCTTCCGAGATGTACAACTATACCTTCGTGGTTGACGGAACCTCCCAGATAGATCCCCTGAACATGTGGGTCAACAGGGATGTCGCCTCCCTTTCAAGCGTGCTGCTGGTCGGTGGCGGAGTCGCTGACGACTACTTCATCCACGCCGTCCCCCACGGAACCGTGTCCAAGGTATGGTATCACAGTGTAGCCGAAGGCATCGACCGTCGCCTGACCGTGTATACTCCCGCAGGATACGAGACTTCCCCCAAGGTGAAATATCCTGTCGTGTACATCCTCCACGGAATCGGCGGTGACGAGGATGCCTGGGTGACCCAGGGTAGGGCGACCCAGATCCTTGACAACCTCATCGCTTCCGGCAAGGCAAAACCCATGATCGCAGTGTTCACCAACGGGAACATCTCCCAGGAGGCTGCCCCGCTTGAGAACTCTATGGGTTACAATGTCCCTACGATGTCTCTTCCCAAGACCATGGAAGGCTCCTTCGAGAGCGCTTTCCCCGAGATCGTCTCTTTCATTGACTCCCGCTACAGGACAGTGGCCAAGCCCGCTTCCAGGGCCATCTGCGGTCTTTCGATGGGTGGGTTCCACAGCCTGTACATCTCGGCCAACTATCCCGACATGTTCTCCTACGTGGGACTTTTCTCCGCTGCAGTGGGAGTGTCCGACGCTTCCGTGTCCCCCATCTACCAGGACCGTGGCGCAAAGCTTTCCAAACTCTTCTCCAGGAAGCCTATGTACTTCATAGCTTGCGGCAATACTGACTTCCTGTTCCAGGCCAACAAGGACTACATGGCCGAACTGGACAAGGCGGGTTACCCCTACGAGTTCATGGAAACCGATGGCGGACATATCTGGCGCAACTGGAGGAAGTATCTGGACGCTTTCCTGCCGAAGCTCTTCAAATAGATTCCCCCAGAGCATACATCTACAACAGCAAACCTCCCCGGAAAAGGGAGGTTTGTCATTTCAGTGTTTGCCAGCAAGTGGCATTGCAAGTCTGAATCTTGTTTCGGGGGATGGCTTCGGTCAGGCTACGTATTGCCGGAGGGGGTCACTTCGCTCCACCTTGGCTTTATCATGTGAGGAGACTAAGTCGTGCGAACTGAACTTACACCGACATTTACACCGACATTTACACCGACATCTCCACTAAAACAGCAAACCTCCCCGAAAAAGGGAGGTCTGTCATTAGAGTTCTTTGCCAGCAACGGCGTTTCCAAGTCTGAAATCAGCAGGCCGCTCCTCTCAAAGGTGTCAGGTAGCCTTGTTTCCATGTCAGGCAAGGCATATGGCTCTTATTACTCCTACTTCTTGACTCCGAAGAGTGCCCATCCGGAAGGTTCATCCTCAAAATTGGACTCAATGCGCCAGTCAAGTTCTTCCTGGATATTCTCCGCATCTATCTCTTCAGATGTCCCGAAGAGGATGTACCGGGTGTTCTTTCCTTTCATGAAAGTTATCATGTCAAGGTCAATCTTGCTTCCCGGTTCCAGGACGATCCCAACTTCGTCGAAACGATAGCACAGGACTGCTGCGGGAACGGAGGGGTCATAGGCGACTATGTTCGGGAAAACGACCCTGTCACTGAGGTTCTCGATGGAGAACCAAATCTCACCCGAGGGGGTCCGGTGCTCCTTCATAGAGAGTTCCTCGCTTACATAACACTTCTCGGGATTATTGATGTATGTAATGATATCCCTGGCTATCTTGTCTCCGCTCTGGGCTCCGGCACGGGGGACTGCACCGCCCGTGTAGTTGTCATTAACTTTTTCCTTCTTAATCAAGTTATTCGCTCCTTCTTTTAGAGCCAGAAGCAGGGTGGACTCCTTTTTCTTGGAATGCCCAGATATGAAATCCGCCACTTTGATTGCGGGAAGGGAAGAATCCTCAAGGAAGGACTGCCTGGTTACCGAGTTCAGGATTTTGAGCTTACCCCCGGTGTTTATCCTGATACTGTCCTTGGCATACACCTTCGCCCCCAGTTTGAGTGCAGTCCACTTGGTGGTGTCGGAGGTGCGCACCTCGACCTTGCTGGAGGGGGATATGACGTCGTAGCTCTGGGCACGGAGGACCGTGCAGACCGATGCCAGCAGCAGAAGGGAGGCAAATACTTTTCTCATGGCTTTGATTTTTAGCTTTTTGATTTTTTGTCTTTCTTTGGTTTGAATAGCCCCATTATTCCCCGCAGAACGTCCGCGGAAATGTAGTTGAGCGAAACGACAAGCACGGGTAGCCCGAGCTTAAGATAGATGTTGGCGTGAACGTACAGGAGGCTTCCGCACAGGATAAGGAGTATGATGTTCCCGAACTGGAAGGCTCTCATCAGGAGCTTGGCACCCGGCAGGGTGCTTTCCCCGCTTACGAACACTGAAAGCGTGAAAATGAATACGAGAAGGGTGGAAAGCAGCAGTATCCAGAAATACCCCACGTTATTGACATAGGTCCCACACAGAATGGTATCCAGGATCGCTACGTGGAAGAGTATCCCCGGAACGTTGTTCCCCACCGATGAACCGTGGAGGTCGGATATGTTCTCCTTGTCCCCGAAAAGAAGTATCTTTCCCGCCGCGAGTTCAAGGAAGGCGTCCAGCTCATCCGGGTCCTGCAGGACCTGGTATGCCTCCCTGTACTCCTTTTCGTCTATGGAAGGGAAGTGGAACATCTCCTTGTCCTTGCCCCTCTTTTTGAGGATGTCATATTTGTCGGGAGAGACTGCCCTTGCTATGGCTGCGGCAAAGCAGTCGACACTGAGCGTGTCGACGGGGAAGAAGGGTTTGAAATACCTTATGACGTTGCCGTTAGTCGGAAGGTTCACGGCACCGATGCTGACATGCTCCCCGAGACGACCGAGGAAATGTGTCGCCTGGGTTCCGTGGGAAAAGCCGCCCTGGGAGTCAACTTGGAGGATATCCGCCATGACGACGGGGCAGGTGAGGGAATTGAAGGTACCGACAATGGTGTCGTCGACGCTCATGCGGTCCTTGAAGATAATGTCCATTGCAATGACCGATGGCTCATTCTCCATCCGGGAGATGCGCTCCAGCACTTTGTTTATGTCGCTTCTTGAAAGAGTGTCCGTCGGGATTATGAAGATGTCCGTCATGCGACCGGAACCTTTTTCCCTGCGGTAACGGACGTTCTCGTAGAAGTCCGCGGTTTCATAGTCATTGGACGTGGTTCCCGGTGTGAAGGCGGCCATCGAGGTGATTTCCCCGGTGAGAAAGTTGGTGATGAAAAGACCGAATGCGACGGAAATGACCGTTATCAGAGAGATGGTCATCCAGTCTTTCTTATTTTTCAGCAGTCCCATGATTCCATTTGCAGTGAACTCTGCAAATATAACAATTTCGTCGGAATGATTCCCATTTGCGCCTTCGATATCTTTGGAAGGAGGCTCCGGTGAGGCAAAAACAATGATTCCCAATAGTCCGTCCTGAGGATTATATATAACGAGAAAACCCTTCCCGCGGTGTTCCCGGGGAAGGGCAGGGGTCCGTACAAGGAAGGGGGAGCGCCCCCTTTCTTACAGTTCGTTCTTGACGTCTGAGACTATCTTTCCGTCGAATAGGTCAATTGTCCTCTGGGCCATGGATGCGTCCTTGGGGGAGTGGGTGACCATCACAATGGTGGTGCCTTCCCGGTTCAGTTCGCAAAGAAGGTCCATGACCTCCTTGCCGTTCTTGGAGTCGAGGTTGCCGGTGGGCTCGTCGGCAAGTATGAGGGAAGGTCCCGCCACCACGGCACGGGCGATGGCCACCCTCTGCTGCTGTCCTCCGGAGAGCTGCTGGGGGAAGTGTCCCGCCCTGTGGGAGATGTTCATGCGCTCCATGATCTCGGTGACTTTCCTCTTCCTCTCGGAGGAGGGGATGCTGAGGTAGCGCAGGGGGAGTTCGATGTTCTCGTATACGTTCAGCTCATCTATGAGGTTGAAACTCTGGAAGACGAACCCTATTTTTCCTTTGCGCAGGCGGGTCCTCTCCTTCTCCCTGAGGGGGGCGACTTCGGTCCCGAGGAGCTTGTAGCTTCCTGAGGTGGGGTTGTCAAGA
>CAJOLJ010000057.1 GCA_905235445.1 uncultured Bacteroidales bacterium | reverse complement strand
TTATAGTCAAAGTACAGTTGTATACAATGACTGAAATCCTGCTTTGCAAAATTAGCCAAATCCAACTGTTTTAACAAGAGTGTTCGGTTGCATTGAGAAGCCAGATAATAATTGGTCCTACTATTATACCGAAAGTTCTTCCCAGTCCCATACGAAACGGTATCCGGCGGCATCGGCCATTTCCTCCATGTCTGACATCATGCAGGAGCCTTCTTTCAGGCGGAAAGCCAGACCTCCCCTGGTGATACCCAGCTTGTTCGCCAAATCGGGTATGCTGATGTTCTTCAGGAAAAGGTACTCGAGGACCGGTTTCAGACGGTCGTTGTTCAATTTCGTCATAGGCCTGACGGAACGCTTAGATGGTTCCACCGGGCGTACGTCTTCCCAGTGCCATGCAAAGCGGTATCCGGCTGCCTGGGCCATGTCCTCCATATCCTCTAAAGAACAGTCACCCACCCTCATGCGATATGAGATCCCGTGTCTTGAGAGGTCTTTCTTGCACCTCCGACTGAGTTCAGCCATGCTCAGTCCTTTCTTGAAAATGTACGCCTTTACCGGGGCCAGCCGGTTGCTTCGCTCCTTGTTTTCCATGATTTTCGCTCAAAAATGTTGTTGATATGAAATATTATCCGTTCCTTTGTGGTGAGTTGTACTATACGGAGTAACGAATAACTACGCATAACAACTAATGTGCAATCTCGTTTTACCTATCCAATGGTACGATATTATTTATAATGGTTCTTTTCACTATACAAAGATAAGGAATATTTTTATATATCAACGCATATGAGTAAATTTAATATAGCCGCATTGAATATACCCATTGATGAGGTAGCTGCTGCCCTTGGCATGAGGAGAGGATATAAGGATATATGGTTTTCTCCAATACGTGAAGAGAAGGAAGCTTCATTGCATCTTGATAGGGACAAGAACGTATGGTTCGATTTCGGGGCCGACATGGGTGGAACCAATGTCCAGCTGATCATGCTTGCCAGGCACTGCAGCAAGAGGGACGCATACCAGTTCCTCGAGGAGATGGACCCGGCATCGGTCAGGGAGCAGCCGCTATCGCAAGCGAAGCAGCGGGATGCTTACAAAGGCATGTCGCCAGCCATGAAGGTAGGTGAAATCAAATGTTACTATATCACCAGATATCTCAGTGAAAGGGGGATTCCGTTGGACCTCGCAAGAAAGTACTGCAAGGAAATCACCGTCTACAGTCCCGAGAAGGATATGAACTTTACCTATATCGGGTTTCAGAACAATGTGGGTGGGTATGCTATGCGCAGTCCCGGAGGGTTCAAGAGAACTGACAAGGCTTCTGCCACCGTCATAAACACAGAGGGGAAGCTATCCACTAAACCTACCACAAAGAACGTGGCCATCTTCGAGGGGTTCTTCGATTTCCTGTCGTGGCAGGTCATGCAGAGAAGCCTGACCCCGACCTGCGATATCGTGGTCCTCAATTCCGTGAACAATCTTAAGGCAGCGGCAAATTACATAACCGCACACGATAAAGCGATATGTTTCCTGGACAACGACCAGGCGGGGGAGAAGTGCGCCTCAGTGATAGGGGAACTCATGAAAGGACAGGGGAAAGAGGCAGTGGACATGTCCGACATCTATGGCGAATACAAGGACATCAACGAGATGCTGCAGGCTTCACTTGACAGGACACAAAGAGTGCAGCAACAGTCTTTCGGGGTTGATATTTCTTCGTGAAGGACAGAGGATAAAGAGGATTGAAATGTTGTGTAAACAAATGATTTTTACTATATTGTAGTTGATTTAAGGCCTTGATCCTTGCGTTTTGATAAGTGAAGATGCCTGGAGAAAAACCAAGGATGCAAAGGCATCATCCCTAGAATTCTAATAATGATGTAACACACATTTTACTTTATGGAGAGATTGACAGAAATTATGACGGACCTGGAAAGGGTGTCCAACCTCATTGCTGATGCCATAATCCGCAGGACGAATCCCTGCGAGGACGATATCACTGAGTCAGCCGCCAGGAAACTGTACGGTGACAGATGGCTTCGTCAAATGAAAAAATGCGGCCTCGCCAAGTGGAGCAGGGTCGGGAGCAGGAACATATACAGCCGACACCAACTTGACTGTCTCAGAGATGCTGAAAGGGAAGAGGCCAAATTGATTTTCAAGAGACTCGGAAAAGAATAAGCGGCATTTCGCCGTGTACAATACTTCAAAAGACCTTAAAATAACATTGTTGCCCAACGTCGTGAGATGGGGGGTAAACGAAAGAGGGGGATTGGAAAAACCATTCCCCCTTTTTTGCCTCCTTGAGTGACCGTTTCACTTAAGAAGAGAGAAGTGTCTCTTCGGGCTTCTTTAAGGTGTGCGTTGCATTCAAGCTTAGTGTGTGTCAGATGAAATGTGATATAGCTAAGTGCCATAGGGCCTGCTCCCATGACTTGACTGTAGGAGAATCCACTCATTGATTCCCCTTGTCTCTTTTCTTAGCCCCAATTCAATCTGTCAAGGACTTTCTTGTTCGCATTCCACACGACCGACCAGTTCTTCCTGATGTAGATGTCGGTGACTCTCATCGCCTCGTCTATATGGCAGAGACCGTCATTTATTATGCCCTTGTCCACGCCGCTTTCATATGCGATTGTCGCCCAGCTGTGGTGTGTGCTGTACAGGGTGATCTTTTCCTTGAAACCGATTCTCTCGGCGAACTGCTTCAGCCCCTCGTTGACATTCTCGCCTAAGATTTGATAGGTGGAGTACCTTTCGTTGAAGTCGAATGCGTGTTCTGGCCTCTTGGATAAGTACTCCTTTACAATCGGTGCTATGCGTTCATCGATTTTGACGTACATTTCCGCCTGGTCGTCCCGTCTGTCCCTGGTCTTTTGCCGATAATAGTGTAAGATTTCATCGGTAGGCGGTGAACAGGAGTACAGGTCCGGGGCATTCATCCCCATTAGCCCGAAACTAATCAGGAACACATCGACCCCGAGCTTCTCCCTTCCGGACAATTGACCCCGTATGTCTATCATCTTCTGGATGATGGTATAGTCCACCGACCTGTGCCGAGCCTGCCTTTGGCGGGATGGTTTGTAATACTGGAAGGGGTTGTTGATCTTGACCTGCCCGCACTCCTCGTTGTTATATCGCAGCCTGGCCTGACCGTGGATGTGGGCAATGCACGATGTGTATGCGCTGACCGCCCTGGCATTGGGACCGTACTTTTCCCGCAGGGCCTTTTCCCAATGCCGCATCAGAGTGGAGGACACCTCAGAGATGTCCATTTGTTCCTTTTCTACATAACCCTTGAAGGATTTCAAAGCGCAAGTGTAAGTCTTCTTGGCTGAAGACTTCTTTTCGGCGATTACCTCCTCGGCAAAAGAGAAGAAGTCAAGCCGGAAAGGACCCTCCTGGTAGGAGGCGATGTAACGGATGATTTCATCGGCGGTCATAATATCCAGTACGGTCGGGATGATTGTGGCGGTGATGTCCTCCATCTTTCGGATCATTTCATCCACTTTGATCCGAAGGGCTGCGTCTTTGAGGTGTCCACCCTTTCCTACCTGGTTGTGATGAACCATGACGTTTGTCTTGATGTACCTGTTTACCCTGTTCTTTGTCAAACGGATTCTGACGAAGTTGGTTCCGTTCTGTTTCCTGTGCGTGTCCAATACTACAGGAGTAAAGGTTACTGAGTTTTGAGATAGCATTTGTGTGTCCCCCGAGGACTTGCCATTCTTGTCAAATTTCACAAGGTGATTTTTGTGGTTATTTTTAAATACTTATGTATATAAAATGAGCAAATTATCTGACTATGAATGGTTTATGTCCCGCTAATTTTGTAAAACATTTGTGAAACAATCCGTTAAAACTACATGTTGGAATATGTGACAAATGCTCTTTTATACCAAAAAAGCGACTTTTAGGACAATTTTTGGAGACAAAACTTCGGTCAGGGCAGGATTTAGGCCTTTATTGGCCCCAGTCTGGGTTGGTAAGCTGTGAAGATGCAGAAATCGCCCCTCCTGGACCCCTCTCAGGAGGGGGTCAAAAAGGTCGATACCCGTTGTTTTTCCAAGTCTTTGTCTTTCAGGCACTTCTCTTTGGGAATTTTGTAAAACATTTGTAAAACATTCCAGCAAAAGCGTGCAAAATAACCATGTACAAAATGCCTCAAAACGACAAAAAAAGGTCTCCAAAACATAGTTCGGAAGACCCTAAAATAGGGGTTAAACCCTTGACTTATAATAACTTATATTTGTGACTCGTGCAGGATTCAAACCTGCGACCTTTTGATCCGTAGTCAAATGCTCTATTCAGCTGAGCTAACGAGCCATTTTATCTTGTCGGCCAACTCTGGACCTGACTTGATTCTTTAAGGAAGAGGTAAGTATTGCTACTTAGCCTCTTTGTTGACGAACTTCTTCTCCTGAATCCTAGCCTTCTTACCGGACAGGTTGCGGAGGTAGAAGATGCGGGCCCTGCGGACCTTACCGATCTTGTTGACCTCGATATCATCGATGAAGGGGGAGTGCATGGGGAATATCCTCTCGACGCCCACTCCGCTTGATACCTTTCTCACTGTGAAGGTCCTTGTGAAAGGAGTGTTGCCCTTCATCTGGATGCAAACTCCTCTGAACTTCTGGAGCCTTTCCTTGTCACCCTCTTTGATCCTATAGGTAACGGTGATTGTGTCACCGGCCTTGAACTGAGGGTATTTTGCGACATTCTCGTTCTGAAATGCCTGCTCAACTACTTTAATATAATCCATTTTCTTATTTTCTTAGGTGCAACATTACGATAAACAAAACGACTTGTAAGAGGTTGCTCTTGATTTGGGAATGCAAATTTAGATACTTTTTATCCAAATGCAAACTTTTCTGAAAACTTTTTTCAAAAAGTGTAACGAAATCCCTCTCTGACCCTAGAAAATGTTCTTCTGCTTGTCGAAAATGGCCTTGTCTTCCCTGCTTGGGTTCGGACGGAATGTCTCAGAGTCCTTCATGGCCTCGAGGGCATCCTTTTCGGAGCGGGAGAGTCTCTTGGGCACCCATACGAGATACTTCACGTAAAGGTCTCCCTTCGATGATGAAGAGTATCCGTTGAACTGGGGGAGTCCTTTGCCACGGAGCCTGACGACCGTTCCGAACTGAGTTCCCGGCTCCACTTTTATCCTGTATGCCCCGTCAAGGCAAGGAATGTTGACCTCTGTCCCGAGTATGGCCTCCGTAACGGAAAGGTATTTCGTGTAGAAGAGGTTCGCTCCGTCACGAAGGAAGTCCTGGTGGGGTGCTTCCTCAATGACAAGCAGGAGGTCTCCGTTGATGCCGTTGTTCTTGGCCTTGTGTCCCTCGCCTGTCATCTTGAGCTGGGTCCCGTCCTCGACACCTGCGGGGATGTTCACCTTGAGCGAGACTCTCTTTCTGACCACGCCATTTCCGCTGCAGGTCCGGCAAGGATTCTTGACGATCCTTCCTTCCCCGTTGCAGTATGGGCACGTGGTATAGGTGATGGACTGACCGAAGAGGGTGTTGGCGACTCTTTGCTGCTGGCCCGATCCCTTGCAGTGTGGGCAGGTCTGGATGTCCGAGGAGTTCTTTGTCCCCTTGCCGCCGCACTCGGGGCAGGTCTCGTTCCTCTCGATCGTTACTTCCTTGGTTACACCCTTGGCGATTTCCTCGAGGGTGAGCTTGATCCTGGTGCGGATGTCCCGTCCACGGAAAGTGGGCCTTCCACCGGAACTCTGTCCCTGGGATGAGAATCCCGAGAACCCGCCGCCGAAGTTGAATCCGAAGCTCCCTCCGAAGAGGTCGTTGAGAATGTCGTTGAGGTTCCCGAAACCCCCGCTGAAGTCAGGACCGCCACTGGAGCCCACTCCTGCGAATCCGAACCTGTCGTATTTGGCCTTCTTGTCGGGGTCGCTCAGCACGGAGTATGCCTCCGAGGCTTCCTTGAATTTCTCCTCGGCACTCTTTTTCTCCTGCTCGGTACCATTGACCCAGCGGTCAGGGTGCCATTTGAGGGCCATCTTCTTGTAGGCCGATTTTATATCGTCGATACTGGCATCCTTGCTGACGCCAAGTACCTCATAGTAATCTCTTTTTTCCTGTGCCATCTTTGGTGTTTTTCCTCCAGGTAGTTTTAAGCATTGATATGGAAATGCCGCGGCCGGTTATACACCGACCACGACCTTGGCATAGCGGAGGACTTCGCCTCCGAGCATGTATCCGGTAGTGACGACATCGAAGACGCACCCTTTCATGGCGGGATCCTCTACTGGGAACTGGGCCACGGCCTCATGGTAATCGGTATCGAACTTCTCGCCCTTGGCTTCCATTTTCTCAAGGCCCTTGCTCTTGAGGTAGGCCATCAGTTTGTCATATATGAGGCGGGTACCCTGCTTGGCTGCCTCGTCGGAGGACTCCTCCAGCAACTGCATGGCCCTTTCGCAGTCATCCAGGACAGGAAGAAGACCCTTGATGGTGTCCTTGGAGGCGGTGCCCACGAGTTTGAGCCTCTCCTCGGCGCTGCGGCGGCGGAAGTTGTCGAACTCGGCCATCAGCCTGACGTAGTCGCCTTTCTCTTTCTCAAGTTTGGCGGAGAGGGTCTCCTTGTCCTTGCTGAGCTTTTCTATCTGGGAGGAAAGGTCCTCTATCTTTTTCTCGTATTTTTTCTGCTCGGGGGTGAGCTTTTTCTTTTTGCGGTCTTCTTTTTCTTCCTCCTCCGCTACTGCGCTCTCCTCCTCGACGTTCTCTTCCTTGGGGGCCTCTGCCGGGGAAGCTTCAGCTGCATTCTGTTTGCTTTCTTCCGTATTCCCTTCTTTCACCTCTTCTTCTGCGGTGGTGTTCTCGGTTGACTGCTGGGTAGCTTCCTCTTTTTCGAGGTCTTCTTTTTTGATATCGTCGTTCATGGTATTGTTATTCTTTTTTCTTCTGTTCCAAAATGCCGACATGGTAAAAACAGGCTTTACTTCGTCATTATTCATATCCCACATTAGGTACAAAACGAAAAGACAAATTGTTTGCCACCGCCCCCTTTTTCCATCCGAAGGCCCCATTCTGCCACTTTGTCACGCACTGAGGGAGTGGTCCTGCAATTTTGTCGCAAGGACGAGGGTATGATAAATCCCGTCCCGGGAGTCCCGGAACGGGTAGGGATGAGAAGAGTGAATGTGAAATCTAGTCGAAGACCTTGATATCATCCTGGTCATAGTCCCCGAAATAGTCATGGAGCTTGTCCTTGGCCTGCTGGCGGATTTCGGGAGTGATATTCTTGGCTACGGAGTATAAGGCCCATACGATGGCCGCCAGGTCATCGGTGAATCCCACCACGGGAATCCAGTCGGGGATGATGTCAATGGGGAGGATGAGGTATCCGAGGGCCCCGATAATCTTGAGCCTGTCGCCCTTGGGAGTGCCATTTGACTTCAGTACATAGAACAGGAGCAGGGCTCCGTACACTACTTTGATGCCGGCTTTCTTTGCCGCTGAAAGCAGTTTCTGCCAGAATTTCTTCTCGCTGTAGGCTTTGCCGCTCCCAAGGATGACTTCCTCGGAAGGTGTCCCGTTTTTGGGAGTGGTCTCAGAAGTAATGTTCTCTTCCATATTCAGGTTGGTTTGTTGGTCTGTTGACTTTTGTATGATGACAGTAATGTGGCAACCCTGGGATGCCATAGCGCGATAGAACTAAAATTATGCCAGTTCACTAAGTTCCAGCCACCTCAGTTCCTTCCCGTCCAGTTCATCGCTCAGGGCGGAGTACCTCTGCGAGGCCCTGAGAAGCTCCTCTCCCGAGAAGGCTCCTGTGCTGAGCCCCTCCTGGAGGGCCTCCTTTTCCTCGGTCAGGGCCTCGATGTCCTTTTCCAGTTGCTCCATTTCCCGCTTCTCCTTGAAGGAGAGTCTGCGCTTGGCTTCCCTCGGGGTGCGGGTGTCTTTCTTCTGCTCCTGCAGGGGCGCCTTCCTGGCAGCCTTCTGTTCCCTGATGTACTCCCTGTACTCGGAGAACTTGCCCACGAAGTCCTTTATCTTCCCATCTCCCGTGAAAATCAGCAGATGGTCCACCAGGCGGTCCATGAAGTGCCTGTCATGGGATATGATGATAAGGGAACCCTTGAACTCCCGGAGGTACTCTTCAAGGATGTTCAGGGTCATGATGTCGAGGTCGTTGGTGGGCTCGTCCAGTATGAGAAGATTGGGGTTCTTGCTCAGTACGGTCAGCAGGTACAGCCTTCTTTTCTCCCCGCCCGAGAGGGTGGATACCTTGTTGGAGAGCATCTCGTGGGGAAAGAGGAACCGGGACAGGAGGTGAGTGTCGCTCACTGTCTCGAGGACTGTCTGGTCCTCGTCGAAGTCTATGCCCCTCTGGCGGTAGTAACCGATGCTCAGAGACTCTCCCCGGTCGATTTCCCCGGTCAGGATGCCAGGGTCCTCGGGGTGCATCTCACCCACGAGAAGGTTCACGAAAGTAGTCTTGCCTTCGCCGTTCCCGCCTACGATCCCGACCCTCTCATACCTTGCGAAATTGTATGTGAAATGGTCCAGGTAGCATTTGCCGCCGTAGTGGAAGGATACGTCCTTGCAGTTTATGACTTTGCTTCCCAGGCGTGCCCCGGTGGGAAGTTCGCTCAGGGATACCTGCTGGATCCTGTGCACGTCCTCGGACCTTTCCTTCAGGGCGTAGAATGCGTCCTTGCGGTACTTGGCCTTGCCGGAGCGGGCACAGGGGGTGCTTCGCATCCACTCGAGCTCCCGCCGCAGTATATTGCGGACCTTGTCCGTCTGGGCATTGTAGTTCTCTATCCTCTCCGTCCTTTTCTCCAGGTAGTTCTCATAGTCCCCCTTGTAGATGTAGACGCTGCCGTGGTCCAGTTCCATAACAGTGTTGCATACCCTGTCCAGGAAATACCTGTCATGGGTCACCATCAGAAGGGTGGTCCTCGCATGCGACAGATATCCTTCCAGGTACTCGATGGCCTCGATATCGAGGTGGTTCGTGGGCTCGTCCATTATGTAGAAGTCCGCCTCCGTGGAAAGCATGGTGCACAGGGCGACCCTTTTTATCTCCCCTCCGGAGAGTTCCTTCATCCTGCGGGAGGGGTCCCCGAGGGAGAAGGAGGATATGAACTGGCGGGCCCTGAGTTCGAAAGCGTACCTGTGGTCCTCGTCCATGGTGGAAAGAAGGGCCCGGGAGGATTGCAGTATCTGGGAGAGGATCCCGTTCTGGGGATCGTAATCGAACTCCTGCTCGAGGAAGGATATGCGTATGTCCTTGAGGAACGTGATCTTCCCGCCGGAGTCCGAGGAATCCTTCCCCGCAAGAATCCTCAGCAGCGAAGTCTTGCCGGTCCCGTTCGGGGCAATGAGGGCTATCTTGTCACCTTCATTTATGTTGAAGCCGATCCCCTCGAAGAGGACCTTGTGGCCATAGGATTTCGAGATGTTCTCGATCTGCAGGTAACTTGGCATGTGGAGGGTCTAGAAGAATGCGTTTACCGCTTTCACCGCCTCGGGGAGGGCGAACACGGCCACCCTGTCATAGTCCTGGATGCGGGTGTCCCCGACGGCTATGAAGGTATCGTTGCCTCGGATGACACCGCCGACGATGGCATTCTCCGGGAAATTAATCTCCTTGAGCGGGGCCTTCGTTATGGGGCTTCCGGGGGCGACCTGGAACTCGATGACCTCGGCGGAGGTCCCGTTCATGTACTTGACGAACTTCACCCTGGAGGACATGGCGTTCTTGAATATCCTCGAAGCGGTGAGGATTTTCTTGTTGATCACTGCGTCCACACCCATCTCCTCGGCGAGTTTGATGTACTCGGTATTCTCCACTTCGGCAATGGCTCTCTTGACCCCGAACTTCTTGGCGACGACGCAGGCAAGGACGTTTGCCTCGTCATTCTCGGTCACGGCCACGAAGGCATCGTAGTCGGTTATGTTCTCCTCCACCAGGAAATCGGTGTTCCTGCCGTCTCCGTTGACCACGGTGACATTGTCACGGGTCCTTTCGCTCAGCTGGAGGCATCGTTCCACGTCGCTTTCGATGAGCTTGACGGAAGAGACTTCCTCGGAGAGGGCGTTTGCCACAAGTTCCCCGATGGGGGATCCGCCCAGGACCATCGCGCTGTCAACTTTCACGGTGGAGTTCCCGAACATCCAGTCCACCTCGGCGAGGTGTTCCTTCTTCGTTATCACGAAGACCATGTCGTTGTACTTGAAGCGTGTATCGAAACGTGGAATCATTGTCTTGTCGTCACGGGATATCGCTACGACCCTCTGCTGGATGCCCCTCTGTCCGAGGTCCTTGGAGAACTCCTGGACCGTCATGTCCTGGGCCTGGCCCAGGTCGGTGACCCTGTATACGGAGATGCGCAGCTTGCCGTTGGCGAAGTCCATGCTCTCGGAGGAGGCATTGAAACGCAGCCTCTGGATAATCTCGCTGCTAGCGATCTGCTCGGGATAGACCATCAGGTCAAGCCCCAGTTCAGTGAAAATGTACTTGTTCTCGTAGGACTTGTACTGTCCGTCATCGATTCTGGCGCACACTGTCTTGCAGCCGAGCTTCTTGGCTATGAGGGCGGATACGATGTTGACGTCCTGGGAAATGAAAGGAGCGACGCCGATGAAAAGGTCAGCGGTCCCGACCCTCGCCCTGCGAAGGAGGTCCACGGAAGAGGTGTCCCCGGTAAGGGTCATCACATCGACACTCTGGGAGAGCTTGGAAAGCCTCTCCTCGTCACTGTCCACGACAGTTATCTCGTTTGCTTCATTTGAGAGCATCTTCGCAAGGTAGGACCCAACTGCCCCCGCTCCCGCTATTATGATCTTCATGGCATTCGTGTTTAATAGGCTGCAATATACGACTATTCCTCAATTATTGAACAATGCTTTCCCGCTTTTGGTCCCGCTGAGGTGTCACTGAGTGAAAAAACCGGGATGAAAAAGGCTTTTCGGGGGCGGGAGTTAAAGTCTTCGGCAGACTCTTCTTTGGAAAGCTTTCCTGAAAAGCACTGCGTAAGGTATCATCCATCCACGGTACATGCCCCTCACCGTGGGAAGTGTGGGAAGAAGCTCGGTGGACTCAATGTAAGAGGCGACCTGGGCTATTTCCTCCTCCCTGGGAGTCGAGGACAGTTTCCGGTACTGAGTGTGGGCGGAGATGACTGCCGAGAATAGGGATGCCTTGCCCCCAAGCAGATACACAAGGGCGCTCCCCCCGTCAAGAAGCATCCTCATGGTTATGCGACGGGAGGCTTTCCTGACGCACTTCCCGGCAAGGAGGAGGGCTTCTTCATGGGTGAAGGGCTCCTTCCTTCCGGAGTCACGCTTTTTCTGAAGGCGCCTCAGTGCGAAAGTCTTTGCGAGGTTGTTCCCCAGAAGAAGGAGGTTGTTCCTGAAATTAAGCTCCGTCTTTTTCGGGGAAGTGGAGGGGAGGGTAGCCCCGCCAAGGTGGTACACTACCGACCCCGGTACGGTATACACGCTGTACCCTTCCAGCTGCAGTCTCCAGCAGAAATCTATCTCCTCCATGTGGGCGAAGAACCTGTCGTCCAGGCCGCCGAGTTCCTTCCAAAGGGAACTCCTTACCATGAGAGACGCCCCTGTGGCCCAAAACACGGGGTGTGGGCCATCCCCGTACTGGCCGCAGTCTTTCTCCAGGGTGGACAGCACCCGCCCCCTGCAGAAAGGGTAGCCCAGGCTGTCAAGGAGTCCCCCGGCTGCACCCGCATACTCGAAGGAGTCCTTGTCATAATAGGAGTGGAGAGTGGGACAGCAGGCCCCGCACCCAGGGTGGGAGTCCATCCACTCGGTCAGGGGAAGGGTCCAGCCCCCCGTCACCTCTATGTCGGAATTGAGCAGCAGGAAATATTTGAACTCCCCCTCTTCGGAGAGTTTCCCCAGAGCCCTGTTGTAGCCTCCCGTGAACCCGTAGTTCTCCCCGAGGGGAATGGTCCTGACATGGGGGAAGGACTGTGCCATCACACTGAGCGAATCGTCGGTGGAGCCGCTGTCCGCAACGATTACTTCATTGGGCGGGGTGGCAGCCCCCTGGGGCACGCTCCCGTCCACCCCGTAACCTTCCGAACGCAGAAGCGGGGGCAGGAACTGTGACAGAAGTCGCGAAGTGTTCCAGTTAAGAATTACTATGGCGCAGTTTCTGGACATCAGTGAAATGAGTGATGGGTTCTTACGGTCTATTTGTCCTGATGGCAGCAGCATCCGCCGCCTTCACCCTTGCCTCCTCCTTCGCCGCAGCAGCATCCTTCTTCTTCCTCCTCTCCATTCCCATGACAGCAGCCTTTCCCGCTGCCTTCACCGCAGCGTCCACCGCCGCCTTCCTCTCCTTCACCGTGATGGTGGCAGCATCCTCCTCCGCCTCCTCTATGGTGGCAACCGGAGCCGTGGCAGCCTTCCTCCGGCGGGAGGAACTCCCCGTGAAGGCCCTCGGAGAGCTCCTTCCCGGTTGCCTCCCTCACGGAGAGGACCTTGCCCGTGAAACGGGCGGTCTTGCCCGCCAGGATATGGTTGAAGTCAATGAGTACGTCGGTGGAGGTGATTTCCAGGATGGTTCCGTTCACCACGTTTCCGTAGGCATCCAGCATGGGAATCTGGGCACCTACTTTCACGATGTCATCCCGCCAGACCCCTCCGAGGAGGAAGTTCTCCCTGGGAATCCTGTGACGCTTGGTGGAGTCGTACTTGCCGTAGGCTTTCTCGGGGGAGAGGGTGATGTCATAGGAGGCTCCCTCTTCGAGGCCCTCCAGTTGGTGCTCGAGGCCCTCAAGAAGGGTCCTCGTCCCGTGGATATAGTCAAGGGGCCGGTCCTCGGGCATCCTCTGGATGAGTGTGCCGTCACCGTAGACGTCCATGGAAAGGACCGCTACCCGGTTTTTCTGAATTTTCATAAAATGGCTGGTATATAGTTATTGTGGTTGTCCAGGTACTGGAATGTCTATTCGCTTTGTACGTAGGGCCCTTCCTCTTCGCCGTCCCCCTCGGGATAGTCCAACCCGCTGAAGTCCACCCCCTCGAAAACGAGGGTCCCGACGGAGTCGTTGAACCTTTCGGGGGCGTCATCGACGACGTGGATGAGGTTGCCCCAGAGGGTGAGGATGTTCCCTGTAATGAGCATGCCGCTGAGCGGGGTCCTATGGCCCCCTTCAACCTTGAACCCTTCAACCCCGTAGGAGAAATCCCCGGTCACGGGATTGCAGTTCCCTCCACTGAAGTCCGTCACCAGGATGTACGAGGGGAGGGACACCTCCTCCAGCGTGGACACCGTCGGGGTGATTACGTTCCTGACAATGGAGGAGAAGGTGGGCTTGAGGCCAAGCTTGAGGGATGAATAAGTTCCCAGGTAATAGTTCTTAAGGACCCCGTTCTCGATGATGGGCATGTCGTAGGTCTTCACGCAGTTCGCATCGAATGGAGTGCTGGAGGGCTTACCCTGGGTGTGGGGGCGGTCCCAGACAGTGAGAAGCGAGGGGAATACCTTCTTTCCGAGGCTGTCGCAAAGGAAGGAGCGCTTCTGCTGGAGAGCGTTTCCGGACAGACTGTTTATGATGGGGGAGAAGAGGGCGTAGGAACAGCTGTTGTCGGCAACGAGGGTGTATTTCCCGGAAGGGACCGGGGCCGCGCCTGTTTTGTCAAGGGCCCTCTGGACGGCGATGGAGAAATCCTTTCGGGGCTGCATAGCCTTGTACTTGTCCCAGATGGTGTTTCCCTGCCAGGCGTAACCGCTCAGCAGGTTCCCCTCCGGGTCCTGGAGGGTGACGGATACGGAGTCTGCGAAGTAGGTGACAATCCTTCGCCCTGCCGCCCCCCTGGAGTTTATGACTGCATTGTCAATTATCCTGTCGGAATACTCCGCTTCCTCCGAGACCAGGGTGAACCCTTCGGGGAGGAGTTCCCCCATCAGGGCGGGGTCACCTGATGCTACTTGCGAAAGGAGGATGGCGTAGCGGATCCTGTCCTCGGGAGTTATCCCCTTGTAGGTGTCAAGGTCGGCATTCCCCATGCAGAGGGGGTCGCCCGCGTCGGTGGAGCAGCCCTCGATGTCAGGGAGTACGTTTTCCTTTTCTCCCTCCAACATCATAACGGATTCCAGGGAACGCTCAAGGAACTCTTCCAGGGCCTCCACTGAGAGGCGGTTGGTGGAGTACGATCCTATCTTCGAGTCCTTTATTATCGCTATCTGTAGGCTTCGGTCCATGGAGTGCCCCACCTGGTCGATTTCCCCGTCGAGGGTGCAGACATTGTCAGAGCAGCTCTTTGAAAGGGAGAGCTTGCACTCATCGGCGCCCATTTCGAGAAGGTGCCGCCTCACCCACATCAGAAGCGACAGCTCCTCCCCGGAAAGCAGGGAAGGTATGCCGGTGGACTCTGCCGTGAGCGGAGAGGGACCGAAGGGGTCCCTGGACAGGATTTCAAGTTGTTCTTTGGATAACTCTTTCATTGCGTGGATGTCGTAGTAGTGTTCAGTATGGATAGTCATGGTTTTACTGTGCTCCTCCCACGGTAAGCGAACTTACGAGCACGGTCGGGATGCCGCAGGAGACCGGGACGCTCTGTCCCTTGCCGCAGGTCCACGAACCGTGGTCCACGCGGGCGTCATTCCCGACGGCTACGATGTCGGACAGGGCCTTGGGCCCGTTGCCGATTACGTTTATGTCCTTGATGGGGGCGGTGAGGTGCCCGTCCTCGATGAGGTAGCCGCTGTTGACGAAGAATGTGAAATCCCCCTCGCCGATTTTCACCTGCCCGTTGGAGAAGGTGTCAACGTAGATGCCCTTTTTCACCGACGCTATGATGTCGGCGGGGTCGCTGTCCCCGTTTTCCATGTAGGTTGACCTCATGCGGGGAAGGGGAGAGCAGCGGAAGTCCTCCCTCCTGCCGTTGCCGGTGGGGGAAACGCCGTAGTGGCGGGCTGAGATGCGGTCATGGAGGTATGAAGTGAGAATGCCGTCTTTCACCATCTCGGTCCTCTGGGCGGGTACGCCCTCGTCATCGAAGTTCAGAGAACCCCTGTCGAAGGGAAGCGTACCGTCATCGACTATGGTTATGTTGTCCTCACAGATTTTCTTTCCCATGCTGTCATGGAAGATGGACTGGCCCTTGCGGTTGAAATCGGCCTCGAAGGCATGGCCCATGGCCTCGTGCAGGAGTATCCCCGATGCCCCGGCACCCATCACCACGTTCATTTCCCCGCCGCGGGGGCGGATGGCATTGAATCGGTCATCGATGTTATGCAGGATTTCATCCACGAGTTCCTGGGTAAGGGCATCGGTGAACATCTCGGTTCCCATCCTGAAGGATCGGCTGGCCCCGAAGGAGTATGGCTCGCCCCCGTTGGAAAAGACTACGTTCATCATCAGTGTCCCCATGGGACGGGTCTCGTACTTGAGTTCCCCGAAGGAGTTGTACATCAGGATGTCATCCATCTCATGGGTGAGGTTCACCACCACTTTCGCGGTGCGTGGCTCCCGGTCCCTGACCATAGCCTCCATTTTCATCATCATCGGGATGAACTTTTCCATGGAAATGTCCCTCCAGCTCTCTTTCACGGGGTAGCGGTCGGCAGCTGTGTTTGGCTTTCCCTTGTACAGGCGGGGGACATAGCCATCCCCGGAGGCGATACCACGTCCCGTGACCTTTACGGGGGCACCAAGAGTTATGGCGGAAGCGGCCTTGACGGCGCTTTTCATGGAGGATACGTCCGTACTCTCGGAGTAGGCGTAGCCGGTCTTTTCACCGCTAAGCACCCGGATGCCGACTCCGTAGTCCTCGGTGATCCTGCAGCCGCTGACTATCGAGTCCTGGAGGCTAAGATTGAAGGATGCATTGTTTTCGAAGTAGAGGTCACACCAGAGGGCTCCGTTTCCCATCCCGAGGTCTGTTATCTCCTCTAGGAGGCGGGGTGTGACACGGAAAGTGTCAAGGTAGTATTGAAGGTCTCTTATCATATATATTAGGATAGGTTGTTTCCTTTGGCATGAAAATACAAAGTTAAGGAATCTTTGGGGCGGTTGCAAAATCAGTTTTCTGTCCAGCGGTTAGGGCAGAGGGCTTCCGGGCGGTGCCCCGTGGCATGTGGCCTCATCCAAAAAGCCGCCCATTCACCGGGGAGGGGACGGACGGTTTTCTTGTTGGATGGACCTTGAGGAAAATGGGCGAGGACGCTACAGGCATGATCTGATGAATTCAACAAGCGAAGGAAAACTGTCTTCATCATCCAGGGCTGTGTAGTGCAATCGGTAGGACATGTTCCTCATGTCCCTTTCGATATGTTCATAAGTGTCGTTATAGGGAGTGTATCCCAAATCGCATAATTCTTTTATCTCGGGAAGCAGTTCGCTAGCGTGGACATGCACCAGGTCCTCAATAAAAATGGTGGTAGTGAAGTCATCGGGTGGAACCTGGCTTTCGTCCTTGATTGTGGAAATCATATTCCGTGCGACACTACGGGCCACGGCAAGGATTTCAGCTTTCCTGGAGGGCTCTTTGTAGATGATGGTGAAAAGGGCGGACATGGCGACCGCCGACGCTTGGTAAGACTTCGAGACCATTTCTGAAATGAAATCCCCAAGTTTTTCGGGGCATTGCCTTCCGACCTTGTAATATGCCAAGGGCAGATACTCGAAAATGTCGTCTCCGAAGCACATGTCCAGGAAATCGGAGTCTTGTCTTAGGACATCCAGCATCACATCCATCGAGCCAGGGTCCCCGACCTCCCCGAGAAGGGTGGTCGCGGTGAACAGGCGGATAACGTCGGTCAATTCACCCTCGCTACGTAGTGTTTCCTGTACTGCGCAGGGCAGGAAGTCCTCCAATTCCTCCCGAACAGTGTCCCTGTCAGAGGAAATGACCTTCCGGAAATCCTTCTCATCCCACTGTGCAAGTTCCTCAGGCGTCAACTTGAGGACAAGGTTCGAGAAGAGGGTGTTCCGTGGTGAAAAATACTTGGGAAGTGAAGGCGCTTTTTTCATGATGCTGGTTTTCTTGACAGTCTATTGGGGCTGTTCCTTTACATGGAAGTCTTAGTACTCTATGTCGGAAGGCTGGACTGTAACCATGTACTGCTCTTCCTTGAGGTTGGCTTCAAGTATGGGACGGTATTTTCTTATTATCTCCGGAGGACCGATCAGGTGATACATGTCCCCGTCCCCGAAGGGATAGAGTTCAAGGGGTATGCTCTCATCCTCGTCATCCTCGAGAAGATACTTTGCGACACTGAATTCAGGGGCGGGGGCTATGCCCGCCTCGGATGCGAAATCCACCGCTCCCCAGACCCAGTTGTGGGCGACATTGTATGGAACGGTCTCGAAGCCACCGCTTCTCGTCTTGAACGTGTTGATGATGGCGTCGTGCTCCGAACGGGTAAGGCGTGCGTAGTACAGGGCGTGTCGTACACCCAGGCAGTACGTGTCAAGTTCATAGGCGCCGATGGCGTATTGCCCGCCACCGCTTACCCTGGACACTACGACAAAGCCGCTGCCGTAATCATCGATGCGCTCCTTTTCCATCATGCAGGTGCAGATTTCCCAGGTGCGTCCCTTTTTCTGTATGAGTTTTTCTGTCGAAAGGGTTTGCTGGGGAGTACCGCCTT
>CAJOLJ010000056.1 GCA_905235445.1 uncultured Bacteroidales bacterium | reverse complement strand
GGAGGGATGATGTTTCCCTTTTCATCCTTCGTGTACCACTCGGGATGGTCCTTTATCCACTGGTTGTCCCAGGATGTGTGGTTGGCGACCCAGTCCATTATGACAGCCATCCCGAGGGAATGTGACTTTGCCACCAGGGACTTGAAATCATCCAGTGTACCGAATTCGGGATTGACGGCGCAGTAGTCCTTCACACAGTAGGGGCTGGACACGCTTTTCTCCTTGCCTATTTCACAGATGGGCATGAACCAGACAACGTTGGCACCAAGATCGCGGATCTCGGGAAGGCGTGCCTCGACAGCCTTGAAGGATTCGGAAGGGGCGAAATTGCGTGGATTGACCTGATACATTACTACGTCCTGAGGGGCGGGCAGGGTGAACTCCCCGGCGGGGGCGGCGTTTTTGTTGCAGGAGCAGGCGAGGACGAGAGCCAGTCCCATCAGTAATATTCTTCTCATTGCTTTGGGTGTGTGTATTAGTGTTTGCGGTGAAGGGAGGGACAAAGTCCCTTAAAACGTTCAAGCAAATTTGAAGAAAAAAATCCCTTTGGGAAAAACGAGTATCCGTTCATCCCTCAAAAGCGGCATTTCGCTGCCCGAAAATGCAGACTCGGTAAAAATGGATGTAAGAAGAAGCTACTTTTCCAGCCACCTCAGGAAGTCGTCTCCCTTGGAGCGGGACACCACGAGGTCCAGTCCAGGGGCCTCCGGGGAAGGCACCTCCGGGGAAAGGACAACGGTAAGGCGGCCCTTCTGCTTGGACACTACATGAACGTAGTCCCTCGACACTATGCATCCACGGGAGATCCGGAAGAAATCAATCTCACTTAGCTTTGAGTACACCTGGTCCAGGGAGTCATCCACGGGATAGACCTTGCCTTCCTTGGTAAGGACCCTGTTTCCCTTGGACTGGGAGAAGAAACAGGGGATGTCTCTTATGTCCAGGGACAGGATGTGGTCATTGAAATGCACCAGGAAGCTGGTGTCCCGGGGTGAGGACAGGATGCTGCTCTTCTTTAGGGCGGCGTTCAGAAGGGGAATGTCTATCGAAGAAGGCGGGCGGTCCAGGCAGCGGCTGACGGCACGGCGAAGGTCAGCGGGACATATGGGCTTGAGAAGATAGTCTACGCTCCCCACCTCGAACGCCTTCAGGGCATAGGCATCGTATGCGGTGGTTATGATGAGGTGGGCTTTGGGAGTGAAATTGTCCAGGATATCGAAGCAGGTCCCGTCGGAAAGCTCGACATCCATGAAGATAATGTCGCACGGGGTCGATGAAAGCAGCGCAATGGCTTCCTGCACGCAGGAGGCTTCCGCTATGACATCGACCGAATCGGGGAAATCCTTCCTTAGCAGAAGTGATATCTTGGCCCGCTCCAGAGGTTCATCTTCTATGATGATGGCTTTCATAGTTTTCGTGGTCCTTCACTCGGATGTAGTCGTTCTGTCTTCCATAAGGTTGTGGACGCTGTCCACATGGTAAGTTGCCCTGCAAGTTACTAAAATATTCCTTGCATTGTTCGATTTCCTGTCAAATAAACGCACCTTGGAGAGGGCAAAAAAATAATTTTACAGAAATGTTTCAAAAAGTTTTGCAGGGTTGAAAATTATTTCTACCTTTGCAGTCCCTTATGAATTAGGCTCAAAATATTCGAGCCTTCAAGGGCGGAACGGTGGGTTCGTATAACGGTTAGTACTCGGGATTTTCATTCCCGCAATAGGAGTTCGATTCTCCTACCCACTACAAAATAAAAAGTAAGAATATGGCAAATAACGCATCAGCAAAAAAGTGCAATCGCCAAAGCGAGAGGCACAGACTGCATAATAAATATTATGCAAAGTCTACAAGAAATGCGATTCGTGCGATCAGGAACACCACCAACAAGGAAGAGGCCCAGGCTGCAGCTCCCAAGGTTTACAAGATGATCGACAAACTCGCAAAGGTAGGAATCATTCACAAGAATAAGGCTGCCAACCTCAAGAGCGGAATCGCTAACTACATCAACAAGCTCTAAGATCCCCTCTAGGCAGAAATCGGGATGTAGCGCAGTTGGTAGCGCACTACGTTCGGGACGTAGGGGTCGTCCGTTCGAGTCGGATCATCCCGACATGAGTTTTCGAAGTCGACACGCTGTCGGCTTCTTTTTTTATGCCAGGGGCCGGAAGATCTCAGTTGGGGAGGGCTCTCTCTTGCAGAGTGAGCCCACCTTTTTTGAGGTCCCCCGGAAAATGCTAAATTTGCCCCGTAAAACAGTAGACTATGAACGGATACATGACCCCTCAGAATAAGTATGTCCTTGATTTGCAGCTTCCTTGCTATCATACGGACAGCCGCAAGCACCTTCGTCCCCATTCCTTCATGGACCTTGCCCAGGAGATGGCCTACCTGGCTGCAGATGCCATGCATTTCGGATACGGAGAGTTGATAAAGGAGGGAAAGGCATGGGTCCTGTCCCGTTTTCGTTTCACGGTGGACAGCACGCCCCTGTGGAGTGAAAAACTTCAGATGGCGACCTGGCACAAGGGTCCCAGCGGCCCGTTCTATCTCAGGGATTTCACACTGGGGACCCCTGCGGGTGAAGTGAAAGTCAGGGCAACAAGTTCGTGGGTCATCCTCGATATCCAGAGCAGAAGGATGGTCCGCTCAGCGCAGAGTATCCAGATGGTGCCCGAGACCACGACCTGCTATGAAAGCGCAATCGAGGAACCTGCACCAAGGCTTGTTGTTCCGAAGGGCATGAGCCCGATTTCTGTCATAAGCCGCCAGGTCCAGTACTCTGACATTGACCTCCTGGGTCACATGAACAATGCCCGCTACGTTATGTGGGCCATGGATGCCCTTCCGCGGGAATACACGATGGGCAGGGACCCCGTCGATGTGTGCGTGAACTTCAACCATGAGACCAAGGTAGGCGAGTCCCTGGAAATGGAAGTGTACCGGATGGACTGCGAAGAGGGGAGGGGCACACTCTTCACTGTGGAGGGCAGGAACTCCGAGGGGAAGGCTGCCGTTGTTGTGAGGGTGATTTTCCCGGGTGAGTGAAGTTCATTCGAAAATTGAGGTGGTCCCATGCAAGCATTCGGGATGTTGTGCATTGTAATAATGACTCTTCCCATGAAGAGGAACCAGTGTAAAGAACAAGTAAATTACCGAAGTGCTATGCGAAAGACGATATTTCTTTTTGCCGCGGCCTGCTTTGCTGCGCTGGCTCTCTCCTCCTGCCAGAAAGCAGGGGAGGGGGAATACTATGAAATTCCGTACCCCAATGCCATCGTTACGGTAAAGCCCTCCGACAATGCCGCAGGCTGCTACCTGCAGCTGGATGCCACCACCACCCTGAATCCCGTAAACCTCAATAATCCCCCATATAAAAACAAAGAGGTAAGGGCCCTTGTGAACTTCTCCAAGGTAAGGGATGGATCAGACACGGATTTTACCTACGATGTAAAGGTGAACTGGATGGATAGCATACTTACGAAAAATGCTATCCCCAGGGCAGATGTCGGAGGACGGGAACGACCCCGTCGAGATAGTCAATGACTGGGTGACCATAGCCGAGGACGGCTACCTCACGCTCCGTTTCCGGACCATGTGGGGCGCTACCGGGATAAAGCACAGAGTGAATCTCGTCAGCGACAAAGACGGGGACGGGAACTTCATTCTTACGTTCCACCATGATGCAAACGGCGATGTGATGACCCGCCAAGGGGACGGCCTGGTCGCTTTCCGGCTTGACAATCTTCCCGACATCGGAGAGGACGAGACGGAGATGACCCTCAAGTGGAAGTCTTTCCTCGGGGAGAAATCCATCAAGTTCCGCTACTTCCCGAGAGCTGCCGTGACAAAGGCTTCCGAAGCCTTGACCGAGAGGTTCGAGGGTATCGAAATCCAGTAAAAAACGCTGGGCCGCCACCCCTTTCCAGGTGGGTCCCTCCCTGCTTAAATGCCCCCCATCCGGCAATGAAATGCCCCCGCCGCCGGCCACAGGAGACGGGGGTTCGCTATGTGTTTTCGCTTAATAAATGTAAGATGATTCGGACATTCGAAGGATATTTTGGTGTTTTTTCTTGCAAGTTTTGTTCAAAAATACTAAAAAACGGCCCTCAACGCTGTTAAGCGGGGCGAATGATTTTTTTCTTACCCCAATTAAGCGTATCTTTACACACTTTATATAGTCGGTATACATTCCACATGATTCAGCTGAACAATATCTACAAGACATACAATACTGCCTCTCCCGTCCAGGTGCTCAAGGGAATAAACCTCAGCGTAGAAAAGGGAGAACTTGTCAGTATCATGGGGGCCTCCGGCTCCGGAAAGAGCACCCTGCTGAACATCCTGGGAATTCTTGACAACTACGATGAGGGTGAATATCATCTTGCGGGAAAGCTCATAAAGAACCTTTCGGAGGACGAGGCCTCCATCATGCGCAATCAACTTATCGGGTTCATTTTCCAGTCCTTCAACCTCATCCCCTTCAAGAATGCCATGGAGAACGTGGCGCTTCCCCTGTATTACAGGGGGGTGAAGAGGGCCGAGAGGAATGAGATGGCGATGGAGTATCTCGCCAAGGTGGGGCTCCAGGACCACTGGGACCATCTGCCCAGCCAGATGTCAGGAGGGCAGTGCCAGAGGGTGGCAATTGCGAGGGCACTGATTTCCAAACCTGAAATCATCCTTGCAGATGAACCTACAGGAGCCCTCGATTCCAAGACTACGCAGGAGGTGATGAACATCCTTCTTAACCTCAACAGGGAACAGGGCCAGACGATAGTGATTGTCACCCATGAACAAGACATCGCCGACCAGACGGACCGCCGCATTTTCATCAAGGACGGCGTAATATACAAGGACGAGAAAAGATAAGGGAGGGCATGGGAGATCTGTTTCTGGAAATATTCTCGTCCATAAAGCACAGCAGGACGCGGTTCCTTCTCACGGGGCTTTCCACCTCCTGGGGAATCTTCCTCCTCATAGTGCTGCTTGGGACCGGCAACGGGATCCTGAACGGGATCTCCAATGCCTGGCTCAGCGAGAACGACAATGTCGTCACGTTGGAACCATCCACGACGATGCTCCCTTTTGAAGGCCTGCCTGTGGGGAGGAGCATCCCCATCAAGGCCGAGGACGGGAAGTCCCTTATGGAGGCATTCCCGCGCAATGTCATCGGGTACGTCCCTGAACTGGATGTGAACGTGAACGTAAGCTACAGGAACCGCTATTCCCACACGGACATGGCGGGCCTTTCTCCCGGCTACTGTGCCATCAGGAACAATGTCATCCTCGCCGGGCGGGACATAAACGACATGGACATCGAGATGAAGCGCAAGGTATGCCTTCTGTCCACGAACCTCTGCAGGAGGATTTTCCCGGGCGAGGATCCTTCCGTGATCGTGGGTCGCACGGTGAATGTCGGGGACGTGGCGTTCAAGGTGGCGGGAGTGTACCGCCCTGCCAAGTCATACAACATCTCCAGGACGATAATCGCCCCTTACACTACGGTCAAGGGGCTTTATTTCAGCAACGACGACATTTCCAAACTCTCCATCATAGTGGACGGCCTGGGCACAGAGGCCCAGAACCATGTCTTCGTGGAGAGGGTAAGGGCTCACATGGCCTCCCTCCGCAAGTTCGCACCCACTGACCGCAAGGCGATTACCATCACGAACACCTATGACCTCGCCCTGTACATCAAGAACCTTTTCGCTACCATCAATCTCTTCCTGTGGATCGTGGGTCTCTCGACCCTCGTCACCGGCATCGTCGGGGTATCCAACATCATGCTCATAACCGTCAGGGAGAGGACCAGGGAACTTGCTGTGAGAAAGGCGATGGGGGCATCCAGAAAGTCCATAATGACCCTTGTCCTTTCGGAGTCCGTCCTCGTGACGGTGGTGTTCGGGTACATCGGGATGCTACTGGGGATGGGAGTGATAAAGCTCGCGGACATCATTGTGTCTTCCTTTACGGACGCCACGCAGACAGGGGTCGGCAGCAGCATATTCCTGAATCCCGGTGTGGACATCGGCATTGTCCTCGGGGCCACTCTCATCATGGTGGCATCGGGACTCCTTGCCGGGTACATGCCCGCGAGGAGGGCGGTGAGCATTAAACTGGTTGAGGCATTGGCCGCGAACGATTAGCGTATGAGGATATTCGACAAAGACATGTGGCAGGAAATCCTGTTTACCGTGAAGGGCCAGAAGATCAGAAGCCTCCTGACCATGTTCGGGGTATTCTGGGGGATTTTCATGCTGGTCGTCCTAATCGGCTGCGGCTTCGGGATGAAAAAAGGTCTCATCGGAAGCCTCATGAACCTCTCCTCCAACAGCATCGTCTACACTCCCACCACCACATCGATGGCCTACCATGGCTTCAATGCCGACAGGGCCTGGTACATCAACGGGAAGGACATCTCGGACATCAAGGAGAAGATGGGCACCCGGCTTCGCTACATAACCCAGGGCAACCTGGACGGGTTCCAGCAGATAGGTTCCTCTTCCCGCAGCGGCTACTACCAGACAGCGGGAGTCACTCCCACCTACTACATCGACATCCCCCAGAAAGTCATCTACGGCAGGTACATCAACGACAAGGATGTCCAGGAGCATCGCAAGGTCTGCCTCGCCGGGGAAAGGGTGGTCGCGGAACTTTTCGATACCGACAATCCCGTCGGGCAGAATCTTACCGTCGACGGCAGCGTGTACAAGATTGTGGGGGTGATAACCCACACCAACGAGAACATTTCAGTCGGGTTCTTCTCCCAGGACTGTGTCCTGCTCCCTTTCACCACCGAACAGGATGCGTTCGACCACAAGGACCGAATCGGCATGATTTCGGTGGGACTGTACGATAAGTACGACATACAGACTGCGAACTCCGAGATATCCACGATCCTCAAGTCCAACCACAACATCCATCCTTCGGACGGGGCTGCGATGGAAGTGATCTCGATGGTGGATGCGATATCGGTATACGAGAGCACGATGACGGGTGTGGAGATCCTCATAATGATAGTCGGGCTCGGCACCCTGCTTGCGGGGCTTATCGGCATATCCAACATTATGCTCGTCACCATCAAGGAGAGGACCAAGGAAATCGGCATCCGCCGTGCCCTGGGGGCGAGGCCCCGGGTGATACTCACCCAGATTATGCTCGAGTCCCTGACCCTCACGGTTGTGGCGGGAGTGGTTGGGATAATGGTGGGGACATGGACCCTCATCTTACTGAATCACTTGCTGGGAGGGGGTGTTGACGCCCTCATATACAGGCCGATGATTCCCCCGGGGTATGCGCTGGGATCCCTTCTCATCCTTGTGCTGGGAGGGTTGGCATCGGGCTACATCCCTGCACGCAGGGCACTGTCAATCAAAGCGATAGAAGCAATTAGAGACGAAAAATAACATAAATGAAAAAGATATTTAAAATACTCCTTTGGAGCATCGTGGCTGCGGTGGTGGCAGTTACGTTCTTCCTTCTGTGGCGTCAATCCCGCCCCACTGCGGACAGATATGAACTCCTCCATCCCGAGTCCCGCACCATCCTCCAGAGTTCCATCGCAACCGGGCAGATCCAGCCCCGGCGTTACGTCAATGTCAAGCCCCGGATTACCGGCATCCTGTCGCAGACAAATGTAAAGGTCGGACAGAACGTGAAGAGCGGTGACGTGATAGCCAGGGTCAGCGTCATTCCCGACATGACCTCCTACAATGAGGCCCTCAGCGCCGTCGAGTCCTCCTCCCTCCAGTTGGAGGAAGCCCAGAGGGAGTATGACAGGGCCAAGTCCCTGTACGAGGGCGAAGTGATCCCGAAGGAGGAGTTCGAGAAGGCTTCCCATAACCTGTCACTGGCAAAAGAGAGCCTCTCCCGCGCCCAGTCCTCGCTTGACATCATCCTGTACGGCAGCTCGAAAAGAAGCGGAGCGGTGAATACGACAATCGTCACTGCCACCATGACCGGGAAGATCATCGACCTTCCCCTCAAGAACGGGGCATCGGTCGTGAGCACCAGCCCCTACAGCGAGGGAACCACGATCGCCACCATAGCGGATGTCAATGACATGATATTCGACGGAAAGATAGATGAGACCGAAGTCGACCGTCTTGCGGTCGGGATCCCTGCCAATATCACAGTGGGTTCCAACGTCGACCGTCACCTCACGGGAACCCTTGAGGAGATTTCTTCGATGGGCGTGAAGGAGAACGGGACGGTGATGTTCAACGTGAAGGCATCGGTCCTCACCGATGACGGCAAGAGCGAGCTCAGGGCAGGCTACAGCGCCAATGCGGAGTTCATTACGGACCGCTCCGAGAACGTGATATCCGTCGAGGAGACCGCCATATCCTTCGAGGACGGGCAGCCGTACGTCTACAGGCTCGTCTCCCCTGTCGACAGGGAGGACCAGAAGTTCGAGAGGGTAGCGGTGAAAACCGGTCTGAGTGACGGCATCTACATCGAGATCCGTGAGGGTGTCACCCCCGATATGATTCTTCGGGGAAACAAATTGAACTAGAAAATCAGCAATGTCAGTTTTGAAGTCAGTAATACGTCCGGCTCTCTTGCCGCCCCTCCTCCTTCTTCTCCTCCTGTCCTTGTGGGCCCTTCCCGCCCCTGGCCAGGAGCCGTGGACCCTGGAGCGGTGCATCGAGTATGCCACCGAACACAGTCCAGAGATCCTTCACAGGCAGATTCGCTACGACATGAGCCGGGAGAACCTCCAGGAGGCCTCCGGGAAAAGGGTGCCCACAATAGGCATCGGGGCCCAGGAGACCATCCATGCGGGTAACGCCCTGTTGATGTACGGGGTGGACCAGAGCCTGGCGATGTCCCTGACCCAACTTGCGGCCACCATGGAGATGCCTCTCCTCACAGGGGGTGCCCTCCCCGCCAACAAGGCGGCCGAGGAGTCCGCGATGAAGGCCGCAGGCGAGGATATAGCCCTTTCGAAGATGAACATGGCCATCCGTGTGAGTGCCGCATACCTTCAGGTCCTTTGCTCCCGTTCCTCCGAGGAGATTGCCTCCCGCCAGGTGCTGCACTGCGAGGACCAGGTGAAGAAAGTCACAAAACTTGTCGATGACGGAATGCGCACCCCTGCCGACCTCTCCGAGGCCCGTGCCGCACTTCGCGACGCCCAGTACCGCCATACTGCGGCCAAGGGCAATACGGTACTTGCCAAGGTGGAACTCTCCAATGTCATGGGCCTTGCCGACGAGAGCGGCTTTGACGTGGTGGACCTTCCCGAAGGGGAAGGGGAGGGTTCCCTCATCCCGGCCCCCTCGTTCGAGGGGCTTGAGAACCATCCCGCCATACTCGCCGCCAAATACAATCTCAACAGCGCCGAGTTCAAGGTAAAGGCCGCCAAGGGGGCATACAGGCCGCAACTTTCCCTTTTTGCAAACTACAATCACTATTTCGCGGCACCTCTCGGGGCCCAGGCCATCCAGATAGGTTCCCTTTCCGACGGGTGGGGAGCCGTGGGACTGAAACTTACCGTACCGATTCTCAATGTGACTACCCCTCGCCAGGTGGCGAAGGCCCGCCTGGCCCTCTCCGATGCCCAGGTGACCCTGGACCAGAGCCGCATGGAAATGTCCAGGCGCATCCGTGAGGCATATTACCAGGCCCTCACTGCCGGGGAGAAGTACGCTTCCGCCATCAAGGCGGAGGAGGCCGCAAAGGAAGCTTTCGACTACCAGACCAAGATGTTCGACGCGGGCAGGGTGACGAGCTATGACCTCGAGGAAAGCAGGCTGAGGTGGGTTTCCGCCAGCGAGGAGTGCAACCGCTCCAAGTACGAGAGCCTTCTGCGGGAGAGGATTCTCGGCTATTACACACAGGAATCCACCTCGGTGGAAGAACAACAGTAGAGCATTTATGAACGCAGGCATTTTCATAGATTCCTATCTACCTCTTGTCGACGGTGTCGTCACCGTCGTCGAAGCCTATGCGAAGAGGCTCTCGGAAAAGTGTAACGTCACCATTTTCGCACCCCACATAAGGAACGTTGACCGCTCTTATGACGACCGTTTCCCCTATAAGGTTGAACGTAGCTTTGCCCTCATGAAGAAAGGGGACGACTATCCGCAGGGCTATCCCATGCTGGACCCTGCCTACCTCAGGAAAATCAGGAATGCCCACCTGGACATCATCCACGTCCACAGTGCGTATACGTTGGGGCTTTGCGCGAAGCATTTCGCGAAGAAGCTCTCCATCCCCATGGTCGGGACCATCCATTCCCATTTCAGGCCGGACGTGAGGCAGCACGTCGGACGGGCAATGACGGAGCCGGTGGTGCGGCTCATGATGTCCATCTACAATTCCTGCGAGGAGTGCTGGACGGTGAACGAGGTCGTCGGCGATATGTTCCGGAGGGACTATGGCCTGAAGGCCCCTACCAGGGTCATGCCTTTTTCCACGGACCATCATCCCGTGGAGGACAGGGAGAAGTCAAGGCGTGAAGTGAACGAGGCCCTGGGACTGAAGGGGGATGATTTCGTGCTCTGCCATGTGGGAAGGCAGGACCTCCAGAAAAACGAGGAGTTCATCCTTCGCTCCCTTTGCGAATTCAAGACCCTCGGACGTTCTTTCAAGATGCTTTTCGTGGGGGACGGGAGCCGACATGAGTTCCTTCGGGCCCTCACGTCGAAGGTCGGCCTTTCGGACGATGTCATTTTCACCGGGAGCGTAAATGACCCAGAGAAGATGATGAAAATATATGCCAGGACTGACCTGCTGCTGTTCCCTTCGGAAGCGGACACATTCGGTCTCGTGAAGATAGAGGCTGCCTGCCAGTCCACGCCGACTCTCCTCCTGGAAGGCACGATGGCATCCGACGGAATGACCGATAATGTGAATTCTTTCATGTCCAAGCCCGATGAAAAATCCTTTGCGGCCCGGATTATGCAGTTGCAGGATGACAGGGAACTGCTCGCCCGTGTAGGGGAAGGTGCCCGCAGGGATCTTTTCCGCACCTGGGACTCCCTGGTTGACGATGTCTACGACCGTTACGGGGAACTTATAGACAACTACAGGCGAAAGCACGCCAAATAGCGGGAATATCCCCGTCCTGCCCTGCTGGGAGGGGAACATAAACGACAAACACATTCAATCAAGATATCAATATGATTAGACTTGCGATTCTAATACTCCTCCAGGGAATGCTGGTGGTCGGATCCGAGTGCTTCCTCAAGGTGGCTCTCGAGAAGATGGGGGAGTTTGCCTGGACATGGCCTTTTTTCAAAGTCGCACTGAGCACGTGGCAGCTATATGCCGCAGGCCTTACCGCCATACTGGGGGTGCTCGAATGGATGGTGGTGCTCAAGCACTATGACCTGTCCCTTGCCTATCCCCTGACTGCGATAAGTTTCATACTGAGCATGTTCGCAGGAGCCCTCATTTTCCATGAAGTCATTCCCCCGCTCCGCTGGTTGGGCGTAGTCCTGATCATGGCCGGGGTTTTTTTCATAGCACGATAAATCAAATTCTATGGCAAAGAGAATACTAGTGATCTCCCCACATGCCGATGACGAGATACTCGGATGCGGCGGTTACCTCACCTCCCAGAGGAACGAGGGCTGTGAGATTCATATAGCCTATGCTACCATCGGTATCAAGGGCAATCCCGAGAAAGAGCAGTGCCGCTTCAAGGAAGCGGAGGAAGTGTGTCGCCGTCTTGGCGCCTCGCATCAGATCCTCCTGGAGAACCATGACGGGGAACTCGATATGGTCCCGACCCGGTTCTTCGTTTCCCAGTACGATGCCATCTTCGATGCTTTCCGTCCGGATGAGCTCTTCATCAATTACCCTTCCTGGCACCAGGACCACAAGAAGATCTATGATTCCGCCATGGCCTCACTGCGTTTCCGCCAGGGTTTCATGCCCTCATTCGTGGCCCTGTATGAGTATCCTTTCATACTGAACCAGAACATCAACGTCAGCGGTGGGCTGTGGTATCATGACATCACCAAGACCCTGGACGAGAAGATCGAGATTTTCGAACTGTACAAGAGCCAGATAAAGAAGTCCCCCTCCCCCCTGAACCCCGAGGGCGTGCGTCAGCTCGCCATGGTCAGGGGCACCGAGTGCGGAGTGAAGTATGCTGAACTGTTCTACCTGCAAAAGATGGTGCGATGAGATACCTTGTTTTTGAGGCGGGAGGACGGGCCGGACTGTCAGCCGAGCTCTTTTTCAGAAGCCGTAGGGAGCCTTCGGCGGATGACACCTTGCTTCTTGCGGATGCGGATATGGACCCCACATATTTCCAGTGCCCTTCGCCCAAGGGTGTGCGGCGCCTTGACGAGAGGGAGGTCCTTGCCCTCATTGCCGAGGACTCTTCCGACATGGTAGTGTTCCCCGCGGACGAGCTCGCTCGCCAAGGCAAGGAGTCGGTATTCAATCTTTGCCGGAACAATCCGTTCACTGCCGTGGACAAGTGGTTCTTCGACAAGAAGAAGATGAACGAGAACCTCTCCGTTGCCACTGAAGGCTGCACCATAGCCATTCCGCAGACTTTCGAACTCAGTGACGTCTTCATGCGTCCGGATACGATGTCTGCCGGAAGTCATGGCGTGGGAAGGCTCAGCAATATCTGCATCACCCAGTATGTCGAGATAGAGCACGAGTATGTCGTGGACGTGGACTTCACGTCGAATATGCCCGTTGTCTATCCCCGGGAGGTGAAAATCAAGAACGGATATGACCGTTACCTCAAGTTCCTTCCCCGGGACGGGAAGGTTGGCGGGGCCGTGCAGGAGTTCGTCCTGGCACTCAGGGCCGCTTATCCCATGATGGTCACGGGTATATTCCACATCCAGCTGATCGAGAACAAGGAGGGGAAGCTTTTCTTTGTCGAATACTCGAAGCGCATATCGGGGACTTCCATCGTGAACCTTCAGAGAGGTTACAATCCGTTTGATTCGTTCGCGGGACTCGGTCCTGCACCCGCCTCGCCGCAGTGTGCCCCGGAGGGGACATGGTTCAGGTACGAGGACATGATGGGAAGGGTGTTCGAAGTCATGGCAGGCAGATAGCAAGGAATGAAAAGGTTCAATCTAATAAGATATATAGTATCGCTCCTGCTTCTTGTGTCAGGGGTGATTTTCACTCCACCGTGGGCGGCGGTCCTTGTGATCCTTGTCCTTCTTTTTCTGAACAACTGCCTTGACGATGTCATTTTCTACCAGGGCAGCAAGTCTATCTCCACTGACAAGTACGAGGGCGGAGTGGCCTGTCCCGTCAACGGGGTCGTAACCTGTCTTGAGAGGGACGTTCCCCTGATGACCCACATCCGGAAGTGCGACTACCTGGAGGAGGGAATCATTCTCGAGCTTGAGAAGGAACGCTCCCAGGATGGCGGGACCCTCTATGACCATGCCACGATATTTCTCAACAAGTTCAACTGCCATGCCGTCACGAACATAGGTTCTCCCATAGTCCGCGAGATACATTACAGCAAGGGCGGGGACGAGATATCGATGGTGGAGGAGGGCGAGATGACGACCAAGCTGGACGGAAGGTTCCTGAACAATTCCTTCATAAGGACGGAGTATGAGAACGGCGTTGTCTGCGTATACACCCTGGACAAGTACGTCTCCAAGATGATTGCATCGGATGCAAAGGAGGTCTTGGGAGTGGATTATTTCATATGCAGGGGCAGCCAGTGCGATGTGTACATCCCCCGTGGCATGGAGTTCTGCATAAGCGAGAACCAGATTCTCTCCAACCTTCAGACCCTGAGCCCGGGGCCCAAGGTGGAGGCAAGTGTGGACTACCGCCGGGAGGCCGGGAAACTTATCGACAAGGACTCCTGTTCGAAGGCCGGTCATATAATCGGGAGCAACTTCCGAAAGACCCTCTCCACCTATTCTTTCAGGAATCCCCTCATAGTGACCCTGATTCTCGTGGCCCTCTTCCTTGGCGTAGTGCCATTTCCCGGAGGGGCGTTTGGCAGCCTTTTTGTTTTTATCGTGTTGGAGGTTTTCACGGGGCTCTTCGCACTGGACCGCTTCTGCAAGAACCTCCTGTATGCGATATTCAATTTGTGGGGACTCAAACCGTCCCTCGCAAAGTTCTATAAGAAGGTTCACTACAGGCTATGAGATTGTATGAAGGACATATAGGAAAGATTCCGGGAACAGCCCTGGGGGCAGTGATTGCGCTTGTGTCCCTCCTTTCCCCCGTCGGGGCCTTCGCCCAGCAGGGGTTCTTTTCGACAAAGCCGGGTACCGTCCTCAAGTGGGAAATCCACGAAGGAAACGGGGACCTTTTCGGCTACTGCGAGGAGACCCTTCTCTCCATGCAGGGGGACACCAGGGATGCCCGCATCCAGTATTCCTACATGTTCTACGACAATGCGGGGAATTCCGTCATAGGCAAGGACCCGTTCGAGTTCAGTGTAAGCATAGTCTCAGGGGAGCCCCGTGCCAACGTCACAAACATCTCCAAGGCCATAAAGTCAGGGGATTATATGGCGGTAGGGGACCTGAGCAGCATACCCCCGGACATCACAGTGGGAAGCACCATACCGGACTCCAAAATCGTGGTCAAGCTCCTTAACGTGTTCAATAACTCGAACAGGTACACAAGGCGTGAAGTGACAGGAAGGGAGCAGGTCCGGGTGAAGGCCGGGACCTTCGACTGCTACCTGGTCGAGGACTGGGAGTATTTTTCCGGCAGCGGCCCTTTCAGGGTGCAGAGCTGGATCTGCAGGGGCGTGGGGCTGGTGCGTCAGGTCATTTACAAAAAAGACGGTGCCGTGAACCAGGTCTTCGACCTCATTGAAGTGAAAAACAACTAACATCCCCCTCACCGAAAATGGACGAGCTCATCTACCCTTCCTGGGACTCCATTCCCGTTCTTCCGCGTCCCACTTCCAAGGATGTCGACAATCCCTTCCACCGCATCCCTTCAGGGGAGATGGTCCCCATCGTACAGGAAAGCGGCCTTGTCATAGGGAAGAGCACAAGGGGAGAGGTCCATGGGGGCTCGAGGCTGCTTCATCCCGTGGTTCACCTTCACCTCATTGACCGTATGGGCAGGATATACCTGCAGAGAAGGTCCCTGAAAAAAGACCTTCTCCCGGGCTATTGGGACACATCTGTCGGAGGCCACGTGGACTTCGGCGAAAGCATTATCGAGGCCCTCATGCGCGAGTGCAGGGAAGAACTGGGCCTGGAGGACTTCAATCCCATCTATATTGAAAGGTACGTCTGGAGTACCGAGAAGGAGAGGGAACTGGTGCATGTGTTTGCTGCGGTGGGAAGCTACGGCGTGCGTCCCGATCCCGATGAAATCATCTGCGGGGCCTGGCTTTCTCCCGAAGAAATCAATGAATATTTTGAAAAGAAAGTATTAACTCCTAACTTTGAAGCAGAATATAAGCGCCTCAGGAGCAAACTTGAGGCCCTTCTGTAAAAGCATGGAGAAGAATTTCAAGGCAATAGAGGTCCCCCAGGGTACGGATATCTCTAAATTTCTCTCGGACCAGCTTTCCCAGTGGAAGGATGCTTCCGACACTTACAGGAAACTGAAGAAGGCTGAGACCAAGGAAGTCGTAATTGACGGCGTGCCCTGCACCGTCCAGTTCAATCCTTCCAGGGTCCTCTCCTCGGGTGCTGACACGACCCCTCAGGCAATACAGTCAAGGGCATGTTTCCTGTGCGAGGAGAACCGTCCCCACGAGCAGATGGTCCTCCCCTTTGAAGGGAGAAAAGGCAGATATTACCGCCTCGTCCTCAATCCCTATCCGATATTCCCGCAGCATATTGTCGCCATCAGGCGCGAGCATGTCCCCCAGTCCATCTGGAACAACTACGTGGACCTCACCGACCTCGCGCATCACTACCCCCGCTTCACATTCTTCTACAACGGTCCCCGCTGCGGGGCCTCCGCCCCGGACCATTTCCATTTCCAGGGCTGTCCGAGGGGTGTGCTGCCCCTTGAGAGGGAGGCGGACAGGATGCTCAGTTGTGTGAAGACCTTAGACGAGGGGGTTCCCGACGGAGAGGAGAAGGTGATAGTGCCACAGGCGGTTGCCTCAAGGTTCGAGTACATATCGTCCGTGCAGGATGCCCACCTCTTCCATTACAAGGGTTACGCCCGGGGGGTGTTCATGCTCAAGGCCAGGACATCCAAGTCCCTGGCGAAGCTCTTCTTCCGCCTTCTTGACTGTTACGGCAAACCCAAGGGAGAGGATGAACCCCGTTTCAACCTGTTCACCTGGTACTCCGGCAAGGGCAGAAGGCCAAAGGGCAACACCCACGGCCTCTCTCCTTTCGAGTACAGGGCGATTGTAATCCTCAGGACCGAGCACCGTCCTTCATGCTACTTCGCCGAGGGCGAGGACAGGGTGATGCTGAGTCCCGGCTGTGCGGACATGGCGGGATACTTCGTTACAGTGAGGGAGGAGGACTACGCCAAGGTGGACGCTGAACTTCTGAGAAGAGCCCTCGACGACGTTACGATATCCGAGCAGACCGAGAAAGAGGTCCTGTGGCGTCTTCAAAGGACCCAGCCAACGCTCCAGGTCGGCATCATGACGGCAAGCGAGATTACCTTTGAAATAATCTCCGACGGGGCCGGTCCCCAGAAAGTATCATACCGGGAGGGCAAGATAGATTACAACGGGGCCCTTTACGATGAGCTGTATTTCGAGGCGCAGACCCCTTCCACCATGTTCGCCCAGCCGACGTTCATCCTCCATGACGTTACCATAGGGGTGGACTTCCACTGGCAGAGAAAAGTCTCGCAGACTTTCGCAGGGGCCCTCAAGTTCATCGTGGAGAACGGGAAGGTATATGCGGTGAACGTTATCGGGGTGGAGGATTATCTGCTGAGCGTCATCTCATCCGAGATGAAATCCTCCTCCACCCTGGAGTTCCTGAAGGCTCACTCGGTGATATCCCGCTCCTGGGTCATGAGCCAGATTAAATCCAGGGACAAAGGTAACAGCGCCCTTCCTGAGGGGATGGCATCGCAGCTTAACAGCGTGCCTTCACTTGTGACCGCCCTCGAGTGCGGGAAAAGTCCGGACGCCCCCGAGGGAAAAGATTCCCCGGAGGAGGGCACCGAACAGTATATAAAGTGGTTCGACCACGATGACCACAGGAACTTCGATGTCTGTGCCGATGACCACTGCCAGAGGTATCAGGGCCTCTCCATGGCCGTAGGCGAGAATGTCCGAATGGCGATAGACTCCACCTGGGGCCTGGTTCTCAAGGACGGGGATGAAATCTGTGACTGCCGCTTCTACAAGTCCTGCGGCGGAAGGACGGAACTGTTCTCCACCTGCTGGGAAGACAAGGACTTCAAGTATCTCCCCTCCCTTCCGGATACCCCGGACCATGACCCTTCGGGGCACTGCTTCTGCGACACCGACGACCGGGAAATCCTTTCCCAGGTCCTCAATGACTATGACCTTGAGACCAGGGACTTCTTCCACTGGAAGGTCCGCTATAGCCAGGAGTATCTTTCCGCTCTTATCCGTTCCCGTTCCGGCATCGACTTCGGGACGGTCGAGGATCTCGTACCCCTCCAGAGGGGACCTTCCGGCAGGATATGGAAACTTAAGGTGGTAGGAACGAAGAGGACCATGATAATCGGAAAGGAGCTTATAATCCGCCGCTTCCTTTCAGAAAGCCATCTCAAGAGTTCGGCTTTCACTGTGGAAAGGACGGTGGACGGAGATTTCCTCCTGGACGGCTACGGCTGGGGCCACGGAGTGGGGCTTTGCCAGATAGGGGCTGCGGTAATGGCCTATAGCGGATATGATTTCAGGCAGATTCTCTTCCACTACTACCCCGGAAGCCGCCTTGCCCCAATAGGAAAGTAGCTTCGCTTTCAAGGATAAATAATCACACACACTTTCTCTCAATATGGAAAAAGCGACCAAAAAGAGATCCCCATGGGCATGGATTCCGACAGTGTACCTGGCGGAAGGCCTTCCCAATGTGGTGGTGACAGGGGTATCGGTTGTGATACTCCTTCAGATGGGCCTAACCAACACCCAGATCGGTCTGTACACCAGCTATCTCCAACTGCCATGGATAATAAAGCCCCTTTGGAGCCCTTTCGTAGATATAGTCAAGACCAAGAGATGGTGGGTCATAGTGATGCAGGCCCTGTTGGGAGCGGCCTTCGCGGGTGTGGCATTCACTATCAATACCTCGGCCTGGTTCCAGTGCATAATGTTCTTCCTGTTCCTGATGGGATTTTCCTCCGCTACGCACGATATCGCTGCGGACGGATACTACATGATTGAACTGGATTCCCACCAGCAGTCCTTCTTCGTAGGCATCCGCAACACGGTGTACCGCCTCGCCGTAATCTTCGGGAACGGCGTCCTCGTGCCGGTTGCCGGCCTAATCCAGAAATCCACAGGCGGGAAGGTGGCCTTCAGCTGGAGCCTCATTTTCTTCGCCCTCGCAGGACTGTTCATCGCAATTGCCCTCTATCACAATTTCTTCCTTCCCAAGAGCGAGGGGGACAAGCCCCGTGACGTATCCTTCAGCAACACTTTCTCAATGCTGGGGAAGACTTTCGCATCATACTTTACGAAGTTCCCCCTCAAAGAGACCATAGTGGCCATTCTCTTCCTGCTTCTCTTCCGCTTCCCTGAGGCTCTTCTTGCGAAAATGAGCCCCACATTCCTTCTTCGTCCCCTGGAGGAAGGAGGACTCGGAATGAGTCCGGAACAGTACGGCATAGCATATGGGACGATAGGTGTGATCGGACTTCTTCTCGGCGGTATCCTCGGCGGTATCGTGGCCAGCAAGGACGGGGTCAAGAAGTGGCTCTGGCCCATGGTCCTGGCACTGACCCTGCCGGACCTTGTGTACGTGTACATGAGCAGCGCCTATCCTTCCAACATGATTGTCATAACTTCCTGCATATTCATCGAGCAGCTCGGATACGGCTTCGGGTTCACGGCTCTTACCCTGTACATGCTGTACTTCTCCGGCGGGGAGTTCAAGACCTCGCACTACTCCATCTGTACGGGCCTTACCTATCTCGGGCTCATGATCCCGGGGATGTTCTCGGGAAAGCTTGCGGACAGTCTGGGCTATCACAAATTCTTCATCGTTGTCATGGTGTTCTGCATCATAACGTTCGTTGTGACTGCGCTAATAAAGATTGACCCTGACTTCGGCAAGGCAGCCCCGGAGCAATCCGAAAAGAAGCAGTAGCGGTAATTGACAAACCAGCAAACACATAAACAGCAGCACACTGATATGAAAATGACCTTAAGAAGAATAACTGCCCTATCTGCAGGCCTTATCGTGGGAGCGGCGAGTACCCTGTTATGCGCCCAGACGGTGAAACCGGGCATAGAGGTGCTCCGGGAGAGGGGATTCGAGGGACTGGAGGGAAAGAAGGTTGGCCTTGTGACCAACCCGAGCGGGGTCGATTCGAAGCTTCGCTCCACTATCGACATCCTTCATGAGGCCCCGGGCGTGGACCTCGTGGCCCTGTACGGCCCCGAACACGGGGTCAGGGGTGATGCCTATGCGGGGGACCATGTCTCCGACACCAAGGACCCCAAGACGGGAGTCCCGGTGTACTCCATCTACGGGAAGAACAGGGAGCCTTCCGCTGAGATGCTTAGGGGGGTGGACATCATGGTCTATGACATCCAGGACGTGGGGACCAGGTCCTATACTTTCATCAGCACGCTCGGCCTTGTAATGAGGGCCTGCGCCAAGCAGGGCATCGAGGTGATGGTCCTCGACCGTCCCAACCCCCTTGGCGGAAAGAAAGTGGAAGGTTGCCTTGTCGAGCCAGGGTTCCACTCCTTCGTATCCGAGTTCAGGATCCCGTATGTGTATGGCCTCACCGTGGGGGAACTTGCGATGCTCATTAACGAGGAGGGCCTGAACTGCGGGGAGAGAGGCAAGGACGCTCCCCTCAAAGTGAAACTCACCGTCATTCCGATGGAGGGATGGGAGCGGGACATGACCTACGAGGGGACCGGCCTTCCCTGGATACTGCCTTCCCCCAACATCCCCTATGCCCAGTCCGCCATCAACTACCCTTCCGCAGGCATCTGCGGGGAGTTCAATAATTACCTCTCGATCGGCATTGGCTATACCCTTCCCTTTGAGGTGTTTGCCGCCGAGTGGATAGATGCGGACAAACTTCTTGCCCGCCTGGACTCTTACAATTTGAAAGGAGTTTCATTCAGGACAATACATTTCAAGCCGATGTCCGGGTCTCAGCAAGGAAAACTACTGCACGGCGTGCAGTATGCTTACACCGACTATGATAAAGCATACCTTACTATGACTCAGTTCTATGTAATGCAAGCTGTGTATGAGTTATATCCGGACAAGAACCCGTTCGAATTGTCGACCAACCGTACCAATATGTTCGATATCGTTTGTGGTACGGATTATGTAAGAATCAATTTCGGAAAGCGACTGAAAGTCGAGGACATCGAGGCCTACTGGTCCAAGGATGTGGAGAATTTCAGGAAACTTTCAAGTAAATATTACCTCTATTAACAGGTAACCTATCTAACCTTTAAATGATGCAGGGATATGAGACCTCTATTTAACCATCTTCTCGCAGCGGCAACGATAGTTGCACTGAGTTTCGGCTCCCTGGACGCAGGTGCCCAGAGCCGTGGGCGGTCAACTTCCTCGACATCGACTGCCTCTTCGCAGAGTTCGTCAGGAAGTGTATCTTCTTCCACCAATAAGGGCAGGGTATCATCCCCGTCCGCCGCATCTTCTTCCTCCTCCTCCGGCAGGGTTACCTCCGCCACCCCCAAGGGCAGGACTTCAAGCAGTGCGGTCGCTTCTGCCTCTTCACCTTCCACAAGGGCTTCGGCGCCTCAGGTGAATAACAGGACAAGCGGATCCTCCACTTCTTCTTCTTCCTCCTCCTCTTCGTCAGGCAGGGTAAGCGGGAGCTCCTCTTCCGCTTCCGGCGGCAGGGTCAGCAGTTCTTCCTCCAGCTCCTCTTCTACATCATCCGGCAAGGTCACCCAGACCCCGCAGGACAATAAGAGGACAGGGACCACCACCTCGTCATCCTCCGGCAGGGTAAGCGGCACTTCGACAACATCTTCCTCTTCGGCATCCTCCGGCAGGAGGGTTGCGGGCAGCAGTTCCACTACCTCCTCCACCGCCACCGGTACCGTGTCGGGCAGCAGTGCCTCCGCTACCAGGGGCAGGGTAGCGGGTAGCGCCACCTCACAGGACGGGAAGACCACTTCTTCCTCCACCGCCTCCGCTTCCGGAACCCGTACCACCACACTGAGTGGAACTTCCGGCAGCGCTTCCTCCTCCGCCTCTGAGGGCAGGGTCGTCGGGAAGAAGTCGGATTCGGGGACTGCGGCTCCCGCCTCAGGCGGCAAAACAGCTGACAATCCTTCCGACCAGGTGACCTCCACCGGCGGACGTACCAACACGTCCCTTGCCCGCAGGGGCCTGTCGACAGTGACCACCCAGTCCAATGCCTCCGCTGGCGGCAACAATGCTGCGGTAGCTCCCCAGCCCCGCTCCGATGACTTCAGGGTACACGAGAACAACGTGGTCAGGATACCTCCCCGCGAAAGGGATTACATCCGTTACGACAATCCCGGCAAGTTCTGGCACCATGACTCTCCTCACTACTTCGGCTACAGGATCGAGGCTCTCCCTCCCAGGCCCAGCCACATGAGATTCTTCGGGGTCGACTACTACATCTACAATGATGTCTACTACCGTCCTTACGGAAGCGGATACGTCATCTGCCGTCCTCCCATCGGAATCATCCTCGCCCGCTCTGTGCGTGGCGACATCTTCCACAGAGTCCACTTCTCCTACTACACCAACGTGTACAGGACATACGGTGAATGGGGATCCTACTATCGTTACATAGACGAGCAGAACAGGACCATTGCCCAGAACAATGCAATCATTGCCCGTCAGAACGCACAGATAGCGATGAACCTCTCCTCGGCATCCTCGGCCTACGACCTGGCTGCCCGCCTTGGACTGACCCAGAGCTACGCTTACGCTTCCCGGGAATACTACTACGAGGACGGAGTCTTCTACATCATCAACGGCAATGGCCGCTACGAGGTCATCGTACCTCCGGCAGGAGCCCTCGTCGAGGAACTGCCTGACGACTACGACACCATCTATGTGAGCGGCATGGAACTGTACAGGGTGGATGACACCATCTACCGGGTAGTGATGGTAAGCGGACATCCTTATCTGGAGGTCCTCGGCCAGACCTACGGGAACCGTACCTATCTCTTCTAGATTGCCCTTCCTGCAGTCTCTGGGATCATAGGAATATAACTCTCTCTCACCCTTCGGGCTTCCTCCCGGGGGGTGAGTTTCTTATTTGTCAGGTGAAGGCCCTCTCAAAAGCGGCCCGTCTGAAAGAGGGTAGTGGGGGAGTTGGGCTTACTGAGTCTTAGCCCCTGGGTAGATAAGTGAGAAGATTCTTTGGAGGGGCTCTCCCTCCCCCGAGGAGAGTAGCATCACGTCGGGATATGCAGTCCCGTCACTTCTGCTGAAAGGGGGAGCCTCTTCTCCCCGGTCCGAGAGTTCAGCCAGACGGATTACCCTCGTCAGGGCGTATGTCGCTTCTTTCTCGGAGAGGATTCCCTGTCCCACCATAACATATATGAGATGCCTGGCGACGGCAGGGGCAGGGTCTATGAACCTTATCGAAGGACCGGCTATCTTTCTCATGGTATCGAGAAGGAACGGATAGTGAGTGCATCCCAGCACTATCGTGTCGGCACCCTGTTCCAGCAGTGGGCAGAGGCTTTCCGATATCACCCTCTCGGCCTCTTCTCCCTCGAACTCACCCCTTTCCACCAGCTCGACGAACCCTCTTCCCACATGTTCCACTATCTTGCAGCCTTCCTCGTAGGTTCCTTTCGTGGTGAGATATTTCGAGCCTTTCAGGGTTCCCGAAGTAGCCAGCACCCCGATAACTCCGCTCTTGGTCCCGAGAGCGGCAGGTTTGACGGCAGGTTCCATCCCTATGAACTGGATATTGTCCAGTCTGGAGCCGCTTGCTTCCAGGAGGAGTTTCCTGGTTTCCTGGGTGGGAGTGGAAAACTCCTTTCTCAGAGATGATATGGCAGCGGCCGTGGCGGTGTTGCAGCCTACCACTATTATCTGTGCCCCTTCACTTACAAGACGCAGGGTGATTTCCCGGGAACGCTCCTCGATAAACTCCCTGCTCTTCTCCCCGTAGGGGCAGTAGGCGTTGTCGGAAAAGTATACATAGGGATGGTCCGGGAGAAGTTTTGCTATCTCCCGAAGGACGCTAAGTCCTCCTTCACCGCTGTCGAATACTCCTATCATGGCTTGTAAGTGCTGTTTGAGCAGTAAAGTTACGGCAAATTTCAATAAGGGGGAGAGGAGGTGCGCCAAAAATGCCCTTTGTGGTGCAGGCCCCCGCTTCACAGCGGAAAAGCCTTTTCCCGGGATGCGTTTTCCCACTCAATCCCATCTTTTCTCTTTCAACTATGAGAATGAAAGGAAAATGGTTTTTTATGCAGCAAATTATTACAAAAACGGCTAAAAACGATTTATAATCCTTATCTTTGCCCTTCCACATTCAATAACCAAGACTTTTAGCAATGGACAAAAACATAACACTCAGCCCCAATGAGGTCGTATCCTTCCTCGGGAAGGCTCCCGAGCGATTCACCTTGCAGGACATGCTGCATTTCATAGAAGCGAACCGCATAAGGATGATAGACTTCATGTATCCCGCGGAGGATGGACGGCTGAAGACGCTGACTTTCTGCGTGAACTCCCTGCAGTATGCCGAGACTGTGCTTTCCGAGGGGGAAAGAGTGGACGGCAGCTCCCTGTTCCCCTCTTTCGTCGAGGCCGGAAGTTCCGACCTATATGTAATCCCCCGTTACAGGAGCGCATTCGTCAGTCCTTTCGCGCAGATACCCACACTGTGTTTCCTGTGCTCCTTCTTCGACAAGGACGGAAAACCGTTTGACTGTTCTCCCGAGAGGACACTGCAGAAGGCCGAGGAGAGTTTCACGAGGACAACCGGCATGGTCTTCGAGGCCATGGGAGAGCTGGAGTACTATGTCATCATCCCGGATGAGCCGCTATTCCCTGCTACGGACCAGAGAGGCTACCATGAAAGCGGACCTTTCGCAAAACTCGGGGAGTTCCGCCGTAGGTGCATGGACTGCATTTCCAGGACCGGTGCCCAGATGAAATACGGCCACAGCGAGGTCGGCAACTTCACCCTTGACGGCAAGATATATGAGCAGCATGAGATTGAGTTCCTTCCTTGCCCTGCGGGGAGTGCGGCAGACCAGCTGATGCTCGCGAAATGGATAATCCGTAACCTCGCCCATACGGAGGGCCTGGACGTCACTTTCTCTCCCAAGATAATAGAAGGGGAGGCGGGAAGCGGGATGCACATCCACATGAGGATGACACGGGGTGGCAGGAATGAAGTCCTCGAGGACGGAAAACTCTCCGACATAGCCAAGAGGGCAATAGCGGGACTGATGACTTTCGCCCCCTCCATCACAGCCTTCGGCAACAAGAATCCGATGTCATATTTCAGGCTGGTCCCCCATCAGGAGGCTCCGACCAGCGTATGCTGGGGAGACTGCAACCGTTCCGCACTCGTGAGGGTGCCGCTCGGTTGGTCCACCGGGGCCGACATGCTCCGTGTGGCCAACCCCCTGGAGCCTGCATCCAGGAAGGACACTACGATGAAGCAGACTTTCGAGATGAGAAGCCCGGACTGCAGTGCGGACATTTACGAGCTTCTCGCAGGTCTATGCGTGGCTGCCAGGGAGGGCCTGGACATGGATCCCCCGACAGCCCTTGCCATAGCGGGGGAGACCTACGTCGACATCGACATCCATGGGGAGGATGGCCGCAGGAAATACTCTTCGCTGAGGGAACTCCCTCTGAGCTGCGAGGGTTCAGCAGCGTGCCTTGAGAAAGACCGTCACGTCTACGAGGACGGGGGAGTGTTCAATCCCCGTCTCATTGACGGCATTCTCCGTTCCCTCCGCTCCTACGGGGACGGGGACCTCAAAGAGAGGGCGGCAAAGGACCCTTCGATGGTGAAGGAACTTGTGAAGAAGTTCTTCGATGCGTAGCTGATGCCACGGGAGGGAGCATCTTCTTTTCGCACTTCACAGCCAAGGCCGGATGAGCGCCCCGAAGGGGGGGAGCCTTCCGGCCCTTGTCGTTCTTTCTCAAAAATGCCATTTCTTCGAATTTTGCAAAAGAGGATACTCTGTAGTATCTTTGTATGTTTTGGAAGAAGTCCCCGTTTGGGAGGACAAAAGCGCTTCTTCCCCCTCAATCCAATCCCGAATGATATCACTAGATCAGATAAAGTCCCTTCGTGAAAGACTGTCCGTCCTTTACGATTGTCTGGACATACCCTCCAAGAGGTCCCAGGTATCCCAGCTCCAGAAAAAAACCGAGGAAGCGGATTTCTGGACGGACCCCAAGGCGGCAGCCGTTTTTCTCAAGAACATGAATTCCCTCAAGTCCTGGGTCACTGGCTACGACCAGGCGGAGAGTGCCGTGGATGACCTTGACGTACTGTACGAGTTCGCGAAAGAGAGCCTCGAAGGCGTGGACGATCCCCTGACTGAAACGCCAGAGTCAAAGGAACTGGACCTTTCATACGCTACGGCGCAGAGCAAGGTCGAGGACCTGGAACTTCGCAACATGCTGGGAGGCGAGGGAGACAATCTCGGCGCCGTGCTTACCATAAACTCGGGGGCCGGCGGGACCGAGGCCAATGACTGGTCCGCGATGCTCATGAGAATGTATCTTCGCTGGGGAGAGAGAAACGGCATGAAGATTACAGTCACCGATGAACTTGAAGGTGACGAGGCGGGAATCAAATCCGCCACCATCCAGTTCGAGGGGGACTATGCCTACGGATATCTGAAAGCGGAGAACGGAGTGCACCGTCTCGTCAGAATCTCCCCGTTCAATGCCCAGGGCAAGCGCCAGACAACTTTCTCATCTGTTTTCGTGTACCCCCTTGTGGACGATACCATCCACATTGAAATAAACCCTTCCGACCTTGAGTGGGACACATTCCGTAGCGGGGGACACGGTGGGCAGAACGTAAACAAGGTCGAGACGGGTGTGAGGGTAAGGCACATTCCCACGGGAATAATGGTCGAGAACACCGAGACCCGCTCCCAGTTCGACAACAGGGAAAATGCCCTGAGGATCCTGCGCTCTCGTTTGTACGACATAGAGCTTAAGAAACGCCAGGAGAAACAGGCTGAATTGGAGGGGCAGAAGAAGAGAATTGAATGGGGATCCCAGATCCGTTCCTATGTCCTTCATCCATACAAGATGGTAAAGGACCTTCGTACCGGCCTTTCGACATCTGATACCCAGGGAGTCCTTGATGGGGATTTGAACGCTTTCATGAAAGCATTCCTGATGAGGCAGGGGTCAGCCCAGGGCCTGGTAGGAGACATCTCCCTTGAAGACGAATAGCCTCTTGAAGCAGCATCCACGCACGCTTTCTCTTCAGGGTGCGATTCAAAGAGTACAATTACTTTTTTATGCTCATGATTATGTCTTGCGGGTATAAAGAATTATCCCCATATTTATCTCGTAATTAAAACAATGCCTACCATACTGTTCTCTTAGTCCTTCGCTTCTTCTTTTATTCATACGAGCATCAATGATTAATGCCAGGAAAGAGTACTTTGATGAATACTGATGCCATGGAATGTATCATGAAACTGTGGTTTGAAGACGGAAGGATTTATATCCTTACCGAACAGGGGAATACCTACAGCCGTCCGCTGGAGGCCTTCCCCCTGCTTCTGGAAGCCACCCCGGAGCAGCGCGCAAAGTATGAAATAGGCATGGACGGAGACGATATCCGCTGGGATGATATAGACGAGGATATCCATATCAGCAGTTTCTTCGTCACGGCTGAGCCTGATTCAGACAATCCCATTGCCCAGGTGTTCCGCCGATTCCCCCAGCTGAACGTTTCAGAGGTGGCGCGTTCCAGCGGCATCAATAAGAGCCTCCTTTCCCGCTACATCTTTGGAATCAAGAAACCTTCCGAGAGCCGTAAAGAACAGATTTTGAGCAGCATTCATCAACTGGGCCGGGAAATGGCTTCCATTTACTTTTCTCTGAGGATTAACAATTCACAATAATGGCAACAAACTTCAAATACGCACCAATGTTCCAGCTCGGGCAGGACAAGACCGAGTACTACAAGATTCCGGGGTCGGAGAAACTCGTCAAGACTTCCTCCTTCGGGGACAGGACCATCCTGGAGGTTTCTCCCGAAGCCCTCACCCTGGTAGCCCAGCAGTCTTTCCACGACTGTGAATTCATGCTTCGCCGCGCCCACAATGAGCAGGTGGCAGCGATCCTCTCCGATCCTGAGGCAAGCGAGAACGACAAGTATGTGGCCCTCCAGTTCCTGCGCAATGCGGAGTGCTCCGTCAAGGGCATCCTGCCATTCTGCCAGGACACCGGTACCGCCATCATCCACGGCGAGAAAGGCCAGCATGTCTGGACGGACTTCGAGGACGAGGAAGCCCTTAGCCTCGGTGTCTTCAACACCTACACCCAGGAGAACCTGCGCTACAGCCAGAATGCTCCCTTGAACATGTATGACGAGGTCAACACCAAGTGCAACCTCCCGGCCCAGATCGATATCGAGGCTACCCAGGGAGATGAGTACCGTTTCATAATGGTAGCGAAGGGTGGCGGCAGTGCCAACAAGACATACTTCTACCCCATGACCAAGGCTACCATCCAGAACGAGGGGACTCTCCTCCCGTTCCTTGTGGAGAAGATGAGAAGCCTCGGTACCGCTGCATGTCCCCCTTATCATATCGCCTTTGTCATCGGCGGCACCTCAGCCGAGAAGAATCTGCTGACCGTGAAGCTTGCCAGCATCAAGTACTATGACAACCTCCCCACCACAGGAGACGAGACCGGAAGGGCGTTCCGCGACATCGACCTTGAGGAGAAACTCCTTGTGGAGGCCCAGAAGATAGGCCTCGGTGCACAGTTCGGCGGCAAGTACCTGGCCCATGACATCAGGGTGATCCGTCTTCCCCGCCACGGTGCAAGCTGCCCCATCGGAATGGGAGTGAGCTGCTCGGCTGACCGTAACATCAAGAGCAAGATCAACGCAGACGGAGTCTGGATCGAGAAAATGGACGTCAACCCGTCTGAGCTCATCCCGGAGGAGTACCGTCGTCCCGGCGAAGGCCCGAAGGGCATAGAGATCGACCTGGACAAGGGAATCGACTTTGTCAGGTCTGAACTCACCAAGTATGAGGTAGGGACCAGGGTGAACCTGAAGGGTACCATCATTGTCGCAAGGGACATAGCCCATGCCAAACTGAAGGCCCGTCTGGACAGCGGTGAGGGGATGCCCGCATACTTCAAGGATCATCCCATCCTCTATGCAGGACCCGCCAAGACTCCCGAAGGATACCCTTGCGGAAGTATGGGCCCCACAACGGCTAACCGCATGGACCCTTACGTGGACGAGTTCCAGGACCATGGCGCAAGCCTGGTAATGATTGCCAAGGGCAACCGCACCAAGGCCGTCACGGATGCCTGCCAGAAGCATGGCGGCTTCTACCTCGGTACAATCGGCGGAGTCGCCGCCGTCCTCTCCCAGAGCAGCATCCGTTCCATCGAGTGCGTGGAGTATCCCGAGCTCGGCATGGAGGCCATCTGGAAGATTACCGTCGAGGACTTCCCTGCATTCATCCTGGTTGATGACAAGGGCAACGACTTCTTCAAGAAGCTCGGCCTGTAGGACCGGCCTTATTGTAAATTAAAGGTGACCGATGCTTTCCTTTGCTGGGAGGCATCGGTACTTTTTTGTGAAAAGTTGTATGTTTTGCACATAATTTTGAATTTTTAGCTACTTTGTGATACAAGGTATTAAAAAACTTTTATATCTTTGCAGTGCAAACGAACCCTTAAACTCAGACAATGATGAAAAAAGTAATCAATGTGGCTTTGGCTTCCTCCTCATTCTCAATTGATGAGGACGCATATGCCCGCCTATCCAAGTATCTAGGACATTTCCGTAACCGCCTGATGGTCGGTTCTGCTGCCATCCCTGCCGGCCAGGTGGGGGAAGTCATGGAGGACCTGGAGCAGAGGCTCTCCGAACTGTTCGGGGCTGAGATTGCCGGAACACCCCGGGTGGTCAACCTTGAAATGGTCGAGAAAGTGATCGCCCAGTTGGGAATGCCGGATGGATCCCCTGAGACCGGTTCCGAGAACCGCAATCCCTCACAGGTCGGGAACAAAGCAGCCAGGAAGATATACCGTGACAAAGCGGAAGGACGCATAGCCGGAGTATGTTCCGGGCTTGCATGGTACTTCAACCTGGATGTCGTACTGTTCAGGGTGTTATTCCTCGTTCTCTTGTTCACTGTCGGCTCGGGTCTTCTTCTCTATCTCATCCTATGGGTAGCCATCCCCAAGGCCGAGACCCCGGCCCAGAGGTGTGAGATGAAAGGACTCTCCCCGACTGCTGAGAACCTGTCGAAGGAGACACTTGGCAAGGCAACAGAATAACAGGAGGAACCCGATATGGAAACCAATACTGACAACGTGCGCTCCCAGATGCGCAAAGGAGTCCTGGAGTACTGCATCCTGTCGATACTCTCCAGGAAAGAAGCTTACGCTTCCTCCATTCTGGAAGAACTGAAGAAGGCGGACATGATAGTGGTCGAGGGTACGCTGTACCCACTGCTCATCCGCCAGAAGAACCAGGGACTTCTCTCCTACAGGTGGGAGGAATCCACCCAGGGACCTCCCAGGAAGTACTACGTCATCACCCCCAAAGGGCGGGAACAGCTCCGGGAGATGGATGATGCCTGGGGAGAGATAGTGAATACCATCAGGACACTTCGCGGCAAGGACTTCCCCATGCCGGGACAGAATCTGTTGCCATGAAAACAGTCCAGCCAGCCAGCATAGGCGGATATGCATTCAAGATAGAGGAGGACGCCTACTCCCTGTGCTCGGATTATCTCGGGAGACTGGAGAAACACTACGGCTCTGACCGCTCCGGGAAAGAGATAATGGAAGGGATTGAGGAGAGAATGGCGGAACTCCTGTGGGAGAGATGCGGCAAGGATGGCACCGTTTCGGTGGAGAATGTGAAAGAGGTTGTCTCCATCCTCGGGGACGTTGACCAGATAGAAAAGGAAACCGAGGACGTGCCGCCCAAGGCCAATGGGGCAGCGCAATCTTCTTCCGCCCGCAAGAAACTCTACCGGAACCTTTCCGACAAATATGTCGGGGGAGTGTGCTCGGGACTGGGGGCTTACTTCGGGGTGGATACGGTGCTGCTGCGCTCAGTCTTTGCAATCGCATCCATCGTGCCGCTGTTCCTCAAATACGAGTCGGTCTTGCTCTATGTCCTGTTCCCCTTATTGTATGTCATCCTTTGGATATGCATGCCAGGGGCTAAGACCGTCGAGCAGAGATACGCCCTCAGGGGCGAGGCCCTCGATGTGGAGAGCATACGCAGGAGCGTCGAGTCTTCCCGTGAACGGCAACAGAGTAAACCCAGGGACTTCACGGCAGGGGCAATCAAGGCAGTGGCCATCATCTTCGGAGCGGCCCTTCTGCTTGTTGGGTTCGCCGGGATAATGGCAGGAGGAGTGGGACTTTTCTGGGGCAAGAACCTTGGACTGGGGGATTTGGCTCGCCAGGGACTCGTCGCCCTCTCCGAAATCAATCCCGCCTTCGTGAACCTTACGTCCCTCACCTTCACCCGTGTACTCGGGGTGCTGGCCTTCTCGCTTCCATTCATTCTTCTCATATACCTTGGCTGCAAGCTCCTCCTCGGGTTCAAGGCACCCAAGTGGCATCCGGGGCTTGT
>CAJOLJ010000055.1 GCA_905235445.1 uncultured Bacteroidales bacterium | reverse complement strand
GAGGTGATGAAGGATTCTGAACAAGGTAGAGAAGGGCGAACCTCAGAGTCTGATACCATGTGTGCATTCCCTTGTCGGTAAGATTCGCATCATGGCCAGCCTGTAGAGTCTGTGCTATCATGGAAGTTGACATCAGCTCCGTCATCTTATCATTGACGCTGTCCGGGACATCAAGGGGTCCAATGGCACCACTGGACCTAGTGAGGCTTAGAAGTTCCGCACAGACATTGATTCTCTTCCTTCTTGAAAGACTGTCATCCAGTATCGCCTCGAAGAAGACCGGCAGAAGTTTCTCCTTAATGTAGATGAGATATATGATGGAACTGCCGTACTGTTCATCATCCCCTGTCGTATACAGCAGTTCATACATTGCAGACGCAATTCTCCCGAGAGCGGCTATGCGGCCATGCCAATAACTGCCAGTGAGAGTGGCTCCGTTATTTATGAGAATTCCTTGCGCCTCTTCAATCATTTACTTAGTAGTTGCTGATTTGTTTTGTTGCTGTGTGGTTGCAGGATGCATGAGAGTGCTTAGCCGTACTGTGAACGGCTATTGCAAGAAGGAAAGGAAGATAACTGAAAAAGGATAGTAGTCTTTATGTGAAAGATATGGGAGCTAGACCTGGGATGGTATCAATTCCACACAGTCAAGATAGTTTGCCCCCGGAAGGCTCAGCAGGGCGATACCATCCACGTCATAGAGGATGTGTCGGCTCCTATGGATTCTCTTGAGGTATCCGTACAGTCCTTTCAGGGGACCCATAGTGAAGCGGACAAGCTTTGAAGTGGACAGGATGTCATCAATGCTCCTGAGGTAGCTGGGCTGGGAAGTCTGGTCCATGTACAAGAGTTTCATGTCCTCGATAGTCGAGTCCCGCACAACCTGTGGTTCCCTGTCTTCAAACATCTCGACAGCTTTTCCGAGAAGGTGCTTTCTCACCTTTGCGAGGCTCCTCCATTCACATCTCACGAAGAACAATCCAGGTATAGCCTCAAGACGGGGATTGTCCAGTTTCGTGGGAACATAGCAATCCAGTCCCAGGCCCATGATTTCATCAGCCAGGGAGACGGGAGCATAGTTGTTGATAGCGTGGAAAACAAACCACTGCTCTGCACTAAGATCCGGTTTCGGGCTCATATTTCTTGAGATACTGTGGATGAATGTGTGATATTGCGACTACGGCAATTCCGTCGATTTTCACCAGGAACCGCCTTGCATGCTTGATTCTTTTGATGTATCCGATTCTTCCTTTATACAGGCCATCAGTCACAATGACCTTGTCTCCTTCGGACAGGGTTCCGTCATCAGGACCGAGGTACATTATGTCCGGGTTTTCGATTGATGTGGCAAGACGGAAGTTCTCCATCTGGTCATTGTCAATCTTGCCCGGCTTGCCGGTACCGGCTTCCGTATAATAGAGCATATAGTCACCATGCTCCCTCTTGTAGTCGATAAGGAATCTTTCCGGGCATTTCACGAATAGCAGGGAAGCTATGATGGGCCTCTCAAAGTGTTCGGTCTGTCCGTTCACTTCCTTTTCCACTATCATAGTCGGCAGATAGGTGTCGAAATGCATACCCATGAATTCTTCCTGGACTAGCGGTGCCCTGTTGTAGAACACCTTCATGGCATACCAGAATGTGGCCTCTTGACGACCCATCGAAAAGGTAATTTTTGAAAGAATAATCCTGATAACGTTCTATCGTGATTTAGTGGAGCAATCTTGTATGCACGTAGGTATACAATTCCCACTCCCCGACTTTTTGACAGGCAGCCTTGGATACAAGGCCTCATTAAGCGCTGTAATTCAAAGTCGAGCGAAGCCAGGTTTTCATCGTTGTCTCCCTTGCACCCAGTCGGAAATCTCTCTGTCCGATCCCTTACAAGTTCTACATTCTGTTCAAATTGCTTCCCCTAAACCCCGGTTCTTCAACTGGTCCTCCTACTGCTGTATCCGTCTCTTTGTAGGAGACAGTTGAAACCATGGCAAAGATACTCTTTTTCTTTAAGTTAGCCAACATCCCCGTATATTATTTCCTGCAAGGACAAAGTGGTTATTTAACAATCTAACACTTATAATTATTTGATTGTTAAGTCTTTTTTTTGCTTATCCGTCTCCTACAAAGAGACGGAATCTTTTTTTAATTCTCACATTTGTGGACATTAACTAATCTCGGTCCACATGAAATCACTCACAACATCAAGGTTCCTTCGCTTAATCAAGGCCAGGGAAAAAGAAAAAGCGGCTCAATCCCGCTACAACACTGCATGCAGCTATCGTGCTACCTACAACAGTTTCTCGGAATTCATCAGCGAGAAGCAGTATCTACGAAACAAAGTCAATGAGACCATTATCATGGAATACAGCATTTGGCTAAAGGCCAGAGGTCTTCTCAAAAATACAATCTCTTTCTATATGAGAGTGTTGCGGGCTACATGGAATGCCAATAAAATCCCAGGCAACCCGTTTATGAACGTGTTCACGGGGTATGAGGTAACACAAAAAAGATCCCTTGAGGAGGATACCGTAGCCAAGATAGGACAGACAGATTTTGCCTCTGACAAGGCCCTTGACTTTACAAAGGACCTGTTCCTTTTCAGCATCGGTACCTGCGGAATGTCATTCGTTGACATTGCCAACCTTCAAAAGACCGACTGCAAGGACGGTTACATCAACTATGTGCGCAGCAAAACCGGCCAAAGTCTCCGTGTCAAGGTTGAAGATGGAATCCTCTCCATCATATCCAAATGGAAAGCAGAAGAGTCTTCACCCTACCTTTTCCCCATTCTCACTCATCTGAAAGGATCGGAGGAAGCATTCAGGGAATACACCTCCGCCCTCCGGTCTTTCAACCTGAATCTCAAGAAGTTGGGCTCTGAGGTAGGTTGCGCAACCCTCTCTTCGTATTACGCCCGCCACACTTGGGCTACGACTGCACAGAACTGCCTGGTCCCCACCTCCGTCATAAGTTCATGCCTTGGTCACTCAAACGAGAACATAACCAGGGTTTATCTTGCGGGTCTGAGGGGTGAGGTCATGGAGGATGCAAACAAGAGGGTGCTTCAAAGGCTTAAACTAAACTGATAGTCCATCTTCCTTGACTGGATACAAGTCCAGGAACGGTACGGTGCCTGCCGATTCCTGTAAATATGGCAACAAATATAATAGGGAGGACGGCAAGAGTGTTTACCATCCCCCCGTACATTTCCTGTGCCGCAGGTGAAAGTGCATAATAGGAGGCAGACGGCGCTGCCGTAGTGAACATCTGTGCCTCACTGGCTACGAAATCTCGCTTGAGAATCCCAGGGGTCCAGGATAGAGCGGACTGGAGTTACAACGTATACTCGGGACTTGCTTTGCAGGTGCGGACAGAAAGGTTTTCTTCAATTACTTGATTTCACCTCATATATAGGGACAAAGAATACCCTGTCTTCGGAGTACATGGTTCGCACGAGCAGGAAACTCCGTAGGGAGCTGCAGGAATTCGTCCTCTCGAACGGTGTCACCATGATGAATTAGATTTTAAGCCTGCGGCCGGGAAACACTACCACGTTTTGGAGCCTATAGAATCTGCCCGAAATAAGCAATGTTTCACCAAGAAAAAAGTGCCATGTAATTAATACATAGCACTTTAAGTGAGGGTGATTCCGTTGGGGCTCGAACCCAAGACCCACAGCTTAGAAGGCTGTTGCTCTATCCAACTGAGCTACGGAACCGACATCTTTCCTTTGTAAAGGACTGCAAAGTTAGTATTTTATTCCTAAACTTTGACCCTTTGACATAAGAATACGTTCACGGTCTATTTCACGAATGATATGGCCCCGAATACTCCCAGCGAGGCCAGAAGCATGATGACCCCAGCGAGCACAACGCCCAGCATGACGAAGATGACGCTCTTCTTGAAGTCCAGGTTCAGGAAGCTCGCTGCCAGTGTCCCTGTCCATGCGCCTGTACCGGGCAGGGGAATGCCCACGAAAAGAAGCAGAGCGATGTAAAGTCCGTGGCCTGCCTTGGCCTGGAGTTTCTCACCGCCTTTCTCCCCTTTCTGGAGGCACCAGCGGCAGAACCCTCCGATTACCTTCTTGTCCTTGCCCCAGTCCAGAATCTTCCTTGCGAAAAGGAATATGAAAGGAACGGGTATCATGTTGCCTATGACGGCGACGATGTAGGAAGGGATGATCGGGAGATTGAACCCTACGGCGTAGGGGATGGCACCCCTCAGTTCAATGAGCGGTACCATCGATATGAGGAAAACTATAAGATACTTTTTCATGCTTTGTCCCTTTTGATGAGTTTGATGAAAGGTTTCATGGCCTCGAAGCTTTCCCTCTGGGAGAGCGGCTTGTCCTCGGGGTCCGATATCACCAGGTCAAAGGTGTTCCCGGGCAGCTGGACCCTGCCGATCTTGTAGCGGGCGGTGGTGCATTTGGCGATGAACTCGGTCAGGAACTCGGTGTCCGGAATAAGGCAGATGAGGGCATCGGTGGGGGAACCGGTCAGAAGCCTTATCTTCTCCGAGGATGGCCTTCCGTACCAGTTGAGGTCTTTGAGGAGGATGGTCGTGGAAACGGAAGTGAAGAGCCTCTCTTCCTTCTCGATCTTCCTCAGGTCCAGAAAATATATCTCTCCCTTGATGCCATTGTCCCTGAAGAATGCCATGAGGGCCCCTTTGCAGGTGTCAAAGTACGGGTCCTGGACATCGATGATGGCTATGGCCGAGCGGATTTCGTCAAGGGGCAGGATGCTTGTAGGAGTCTTGCTCGTATATTTAAGCAAGGCCCTTTTCCTTAAAAATACCCTGATATCGTCAAGAATCATCTTTTCCCCCTTCACCTATTGTGCTACGGTGTACTTTGCCATCAGTGCCCTGATTTCCTCCTTGGCGGCCCTCCACCTTGGTACATCTATCTTGGTGCCCACGACTTCCACTACCTTGGCGGCAAGGATGGAACCGACCTCCCCGCAAACTTTGAGGGGCATCCCCTGTGAATGTGCGAACAGGAACCCTGCGGCGTAGGTGTCGCCCGCACCCGTGGCGTCGATGGAGTCGGCAGGCCACGAGGGGATGTAGTAATGCTCGTCCCCCTGCTTTACCATGGACCCGTCCTTCCCGACTTTCACCACTGCGATGTCGCACATCCGGGCTATGTCACCCAGAGCCTCACTGGGTTCCTTCTTGGTGAAGGCCTTGGCCTCGGCCTCGTTGGCGAAGACAATATCCACGTACTTTTCCACGAGGTTGTGGAGGAAGGCGTTGTTGGATTCGACGACGTTGTAGGAGGCCATGTCTATGGATATGATGCAACCGGCTTTCTTGGCCAGGTGGGCTGCCTTGGATATGAGGTCCTGGTTCTGGACCAGGTATCCTTCGATGTGGAAGTAGTCGTAGCCCTCGAAGAACTTCTCGTCGAGGTCCTCGGGAACCATCTCGAGGGCCGCACCGAGGTAGCTTGCGAATGTCCTCTCGGCATTTGCACCGGCTATGAATACCATGCAACGGCCGGAGGATTTGGTGCCGCGCAGCATCGTGGTCTTCACTCCGTACTGCTCGAGGGTGCTCTGGAAGAGGTTGCCCAGTTCATCGTTGCCGATTTTCCCGATATAGCCCGATGGCATGCCGAAGATGGAAGTGCAGGTGATGGTGTTGGCGGCGCTTCCCCCGGGGACGTATTTGACACCCAGTCCCTTGAGCCTTTCCCAGATGCGGTCCCCGGTTTCCATGTCGACGTGCTGCATGCTTCCCTTCGGAAGATGGTACTCATTCAGTAGGGATTCGTCCGGCAGGATTGCCAGTATGTCAGTGAGGGCATTGCCTATTCCGAGGATTGATTTCATGGGAAAGGTGTTTTTTAATATTAACAAGGGCTCTTGAGCCTTGGGAAGATGCAAATTTAGCAACTAATTTCATTGTAGGGGCTCTTTTTTGCCCAAAAGAAGGTAAATTAGCGGCCCGGGAACGGTTTTTGTCCGTTCACAGCCCGATTCCTTTTTTTGTTGATATGCCCAGCCAGCGTTCCAAGACACTGAATTACATCCTCTCCGCAGCCCTTGCCGCCATCCTCCTGTATTTCTCATTCAGGAATGTGCAGTGGGGTGATTTCATGTCTGCGCTGAGGCACTGCAACTGGTGGTTCGTTGTACTTGCGATGGTTTTCGGGGCCCTGTCTTTCTGGCTGAGGGGCTGGCGATGGCGGCTTCTTCTCCATTCCCTTGACAGTACCACTTCCACCCTCTCCTGTGCGGACGGGGTGTACATCGGCAATGTGGCAAGCATGGTGATACCTCGGTCCGGGGACGTTGTTCGGTGTTTCTATGTAACAGCGAGAAGTGCCGTAGGAGTGGACGGGAAAAAGAAGGCCTCCTTTGACAAGGTGTTCGGGACCGTTGTGCTGGAAAGGGCCTGGGACATCTTTTTCCTCGGAGTTGTGTTTCTCGGGATGGTGGCATTCATGTGGAACAGGATCGCATCATTCTTTATGGACCTGGTCCCTTCCGGCGGGAGGGGAGTCTCATGGGTCCTCATTCTCCTTGCCCTCGCAGGTGTACTTTTCATAGTGATGTCCTATGTCCTTCGGGATAAGTCGAAGGTGATGGGAAAGATATGGTCTTTCATCTACGGGATATGGGAAGGTGTGCTGTCGGCAGTGCGGATGGACGGAAAATGGCTGTTCCTGCTGCAGACGGTCCTTATCTGGGGGTGTTTCTGGCTCCAGGCGGCATGCATCCTATGGTCCCTGCAGGGGATTGACCCGTCGCACCTGGACCCGGCCCTGGGCGGAGCCATCGCAAGTCTTGGGTCCCTGGGCATGGATGATGCCTTCCTCATTATGATGGCGGGAAGTTTTTCCGGCCTGGTCCCGGTCCCGGGCGGGTTCGGGGCCTATCACTATGTCGTATCCCTGGCCCTTACCTCCCTGTACGGGGTCCCGCAGGATATCGGGATTCTGTTCGCCACCCTTTCACACGAGTCCCAGACCCTCATGCAGATTGTCGCGGGAGGGGTAGCCTACGTGATAGAGACTCTCAGGAAGAAGAACTGAAAAGCCGGACAGGGGCCCCGGGATAGGAACTCTCTTTCCAAGACGGACTGTCAAGCTATCGTTACAAGGAGCGCCCCGCCCATCCCGTACTTGTGGAAGGGGGCGTCCTGGTACTGGCACTTGTAGTAGACTTCGTCCAGTTCATTTATGATGGCACGCCTGAGGATGCCATCACCGACCCCGTGGATGAAGATTATCTTGCGACCCCGTCTTCCCTGGTTCTCTTCCATTGTCCTTCTGAATACACCCATCTGGTACTCGAGGTATTTGTTCTTCGGAAGGGACGGAGGAGGGGAGAGCGCGGTAATGTGAAGGTCAACCTCGATATACTTGGAGGCAGCCTTGCTCCCCCGGCGGCTTTCCTCGCTGAAGGGGTCGTCGAACTTGTCGTTAATGAAAGCGTCGGATGAGGGGAAGTAGTCCTCGACGGTGGCGTTGCTCCCGTCGGGAAGCACTTCATGACGTGCGGGACCCTTGGGAGCGGACTTCGGGGACGGACTTTTCTTGCCCGATGAGGTGGATAAGGAGGATGGGAAATAGCTCTCCTCCAGGGACCTTGCCCTCTTCCTCTCTTCCTCAAGGGCACGGAGCCTCTCTTCCTCCTTTCTCTTCTCCTCCTTTTTCATCTCCTTGGCAAGGCCCTTGAGATCCCCCAGGTCGTTTAGTTTCATGGCGCAGTCCTGTTATAGGCAATCTACAGGTCCATGTCCACTTCCACGGGGCAGTGGTCGGAACCCAGGACAGCGGTGTGGATGGCTGCTCCCGTTATCTTTGAGGAGAGGTCATCGGACACTATGAAGTAATCTATCCTCCACCCGGTGTTCCTTTCCCGGGCCTTGAATCGGTAGGACCACCAGGAGTAGAGCACCGTGTCCGGATGGAGCATCCTGAAGGAGTCCTTGAACCCTGAATCCAGGAGGACGGTCATCTTGTCCCTCTCCTCATCGGTGAACCCTGCGTTGCGATGGTTGGTGGCGGGGTTCTTTATGTCTATTTCCTCGTGGGCTACATTAAGGTCGCCGCACATGACAACTCCCTTGCCCCGGGAGCGAAGGGAAAGAAGATACTGCCGGAAGTCATCTTCCCACTTCATCCTGTAATCCAGCCTCCTGAGTTCATCCTGGGAGTTGGGAGTGTATACGCAAACAAGGAAGAAGTCCTCCATCTCGAGTGTTATCACCCTTCCTTCCGTGTCATGCTCCTCCTTTCCCATCCCGTAAGTGACGGAAAGGGGAGTGTGGCGGGTATAGATGGCAGTGCCGCTGTAGCCTTTTTTCTCGGCATAGTTCCAGTAGGACTCATATCCCGGGAAGGAGAGGTCCAGCTGCCCCTCCTGCATCTTTGTCTCCTGGATGCAGAAGAAGTCGGCATCCATGTTTCTGAACACTTCCTCGAATCCTTTTCCGACGCAGGCCCTCAGCCCGTTCACATTCCATGAAATGAATTTCATCTCCTCTCTTCTCTTTTTCCGGTTAACTTAGGGTCCATTCGGGACCGTCCTTGGTATCCTTTACGGTGATGCCCAGTTTGGCGAGCTCATCCCTTATGGCATCGCTGCGGGCCCAGTCCTTCCTGGCCTTGGCCTCGGCCCTTTCCTCAAGGACCATGTCCATGAGACCCGAAATGACTGAAGTCCTGTCCTCGCCCTGGGCCATGCTGTCGTCACGAAGTCCCAGGACCCCGAACAGTACGTCATCGTAGAGGCGGATGAGGGTCGTGAGGTCTTCCTTGGAAAGGCGGGAGGAACCGCTCTTCGCGGAATTTATCAGTTTCACGGACTCGAAGAGTCTCGCTATGGCGACAGGGGTGTTGAGGTCATCGCAAAGGGCCTCGTACACTCCCTCGTAGATAGTCGACAGTTCGGCGGATATCCCTGCGGGGGCATTGTCGGGAACTACGTCCGTTACGAACTCACCGTATGAGAGGGCAGAGGCAGCGTGACCTTCGCTTCCGACTACCGGGGACTTTACGCCTCCTGCACTGCACAGGCCCGAAAGGTCCCTGTAGGCCTGCAGGAGTCTTTGGAGACCTTTCTCGGAGGCCCTGAGGGCCTCGTTGGAGAAGTCAAGGGTGCTGCGATAGTGGGCCTGCAGGATGAAGAAGCGAACCGCCATGGGAGAGTAGGCCTGCTCGAGGGCGGGATGGGTGCCGGAGAACAGCTCGGGAAGGGTTATGAAGTTCCCGAGGGATTTTCCCATCTTCTGGCCGTTTATGGTGATCATGTTGTTGTGGACCCAGTAGTGCACACCCGCCTCTCCCCTGGAAGCCACATTCTGGGCTATCTCGCACTCATGGTGAGGGAACATGAGGTCCATGCCGCCACCGTGGATGTCGAAAGTCTTGCCAAGGTATTTTTCACTCATCACCGAGCACTCCAGGTGCCATCCCGGGAAGCCTTCTCCCCAGGGGGATGGCCACTTCATGATGTGCTCCGGCTCAGCTTTTTTCCACAGCGCAAAATCATACGGGGCCCTCTTGTCAGACTGGCCGTCCAGGGACCTGGTCCCCTCCAGGGTGTCGTCGAGGCTCCTTCCCGAGAGGATGCCGTAGTGGTGGTTCTCATTGTATTTGCGGACATCGAAATAGACCGACCCGTTGGAAATGTAAGCGTAGCCTGCGTCAAGGATTCTCTTTATTGTCTCGATCTGCTCGATTATGTGTCCCGAGGCATGGGGCTCGATGGAAGGGGGAGCGCAGTTGAGAAGTCTCATGGCCTCGTGATAGTGGAGGGTATAGGTCTGCACCACTTCCATCGGTTCCAGCTGTTCGAGGCGTGCCTTCTTCGCTATCTTGTCCTCGCCCTCGTCCGCATCGTGCTCAAGGTGGCCTACGTCGGTTATGTTCCGCACGTAGCGGACCTTGTATCCGAGGTGGCGCAGCAGTCTGTGGAGGACATCGTATGTGACCCCGGGACGGGCATGCCCGAGGTGGGCTTCGCCGTAGACGGTGGGACCGCACACGTACATTCCTGCCATGCCGGGAGTGACGGGACGGAACAGTTCCTTATTGTGGGAAAGTGTATTTGTAAGATATAGAGCTCTCATGACGGGTGATATGTTGTTGTTTCTTAAGGGTCCAATGATGCTTTCAGGATGCGAAGATACGCATTTTTTGCTTTCGTTCGGGAGCACTTGCATTAAAAGGGGGCGAGGGGGGCGGAATATGGCTCTGATATGCCTATATTTGCGATATCGGACTTCTCCCGTCCCGGGGGGAACGTGCCCACCTCGGGAAGATAGCGGGAAAGAAGGAAGCCCGTACAACCTAAAACAAAATGAAAGCATCTGATTTCAAGATACTCAGTGGAAGTGCGATTAAAGTCCTGGCCATCATCTGCATGACGGTGGACCATGTGGGGTTCATACTCCTGGAGGGCTCCCAGTGGGCGCTGGAGCCTCTTTTCATGCTTGGCAATACTGGCATCTCATGGCTGTTCCTGATGAGGGCGGTGGTGGGAAGGATGGCTTTCCCGTTATTCGCCTTTTTGGCGGTGGAGGGCTATATCCATACCCGCAGTTTTCCCAGGTATGCCACTACGCTGTTTCTTTTCGCCGTTCTCTCCATCATCCCCTTCAACATGGTCCATGGGGGTGCTTTCTCATTTAGTCGCAGCAATATCCTTTTCACCCTTCTCCTCGGGATTGTCGCGGTCCGTTCCATGGATAAGCTTCGGGGGATGCCCTCGGTCCTGTGCGTCGGGGCGACACTTGCCCTCGCCTGGATGCTGAGGGTGGACTATGGGATGGTCGGGGTGGCACTGATTGCGCTACTGTATCTTCTTCGTGAAAGGGTCCTTTATCAGGGATTGTCGCTTGTGGCGGTATTCTTCGGCAAAAAGTTCACCATGGCGGCCCCCCTTGCCATCATCCCCATTGCCATGTACAACGGAAAGAGGGGTTTCATCAGGGGGCCGTGGGCAAAATTCGTTTTCTACGCATACTATCCCCTCCACCTCCTCGTCCTTTGCCTGCTTAGACCTCTTGTCCAGTGACGGGGAGAGGCGACGAAAGGAAGAATTCTTGCTTGGGAACCTATCTTTTCGTATCTTCGCAAAGTAGAACAGGAACGGGGCGCACTCTGGGATCCGAAAGGCCCCGACCCCATGGGGGCAGCACCCTTTCCTCCCTGCCTTTTGCAGGAAAGTACATTTACTGATAATTAAAACGCAACATAACATGGACACAAATTCCACAAGGCATCATCTGCTTCGCCGAAGCGGGATAATCATTATACTTCTTGTCGGAGCCCTTTTCGTGGGTACCGATGCTTTCTGCCAGGGACCATATCCGGGAGGTTATTCCCAGTCCTACGGCTACCGTAGGCCGGGCCCCTCCTTTGGAGGCGGTGGCTACGGGAGGTTCAGCGGATTGTCCAGGCCGGGCTTCATAGGAGATCGTGTCCATATGGGCTTCGAGGGAGGAATGACAGTATCCTCCTTGAATACGAACTCATATATGCTGGAGGGCAATTACGCCCGCACGGGATACACTTTCGGTATTTTGCTGGGCTGGGATATCGGGTATTATTCCCCTGCCAGTGCGGAGACCGGACTCTTCTATGTCGAGAAAGGTTTCAGCAACACCAAGTCCTACCAGAACACAAAGCTCACCCTCAGGTACCTGGAAGTGCCGCTGCTGATGTCGATGAGGATCGAAATCTCGGAGTTCCAGCTCAATCCTTTCCTGGGCATGTACCTGGGAGTAGCCGTGTCAGGCAAGCTTTCCAATGAGAGCCTTACGGGAAGCAAGTCCCCGTTCGAGGACGGGTACTTCCTCCCCCTGGATGCTGGACTTCGCTTCGGGGTCGGGGCATTGTGGAACTTCCTTTATGCCAAGCTGGGATACGACTTCGGACTGGTGGATATCTGGCTGGATCCGGATGACAGGGCCCGTACCAGGACCTTCTACATTTCATTGGGCCTGGGCTTCTAGCGGACTTGCAGACAAAAGTTCATCATCGGAATTATCAGGCGATGCCCCGTAGGAGGAGCCTAGATGGCATTGAGCAAGTATGAATTGATTGAGGTTTCCTTGTTGTATGCCGAGCGTGAGATGACTTGACCGCAGGTTTAGGGTTAGTTGGTGCCATCCCTGAGTGCAAACTGTTTTTACTTTCTTCAACACTTGCTGCGAGTACTGCGAGCAGATGGGTGCTTTGCGTCTACCTTGCTGTCGCGCACTGATGAGATACTAATATTGTTATTGCGAGTGCAATAAGAGTTCTGTCTATTGGTGTCTATTGAAGTTCACCGATAATTCAACATAGTTGGTGAGTCGTTTGGCAAAAACCGACTGTGGGTGTTATCTTTGCATAGTTATAGATACAATGACACGAGATTTTTTACAATAGAGATTAACGCCTATGCTGATAAAGGGGTTTACAATAAAAAACTTTCGCGGTATCAAAGAGATGACCGTTGATGAACTTCACCCTCGAGTCAATCTTTTCGTTGGGGTCAACGGAGCTGGAAAATCAAGCGTGCTTGATGCTATTTCCAATGTCTTTTCGTGGTTTGTAGCTCGCATGCAGAGTCCTTCTGGTCGCGGTCGGGATATTCCTCAGGATGATATTAGAATTGGAGCTAAAGAAGGGTGTGTAATTTCCCTTAATATGGGAAATGCAGGACAGTGGTCATTGTACCGAAGTAGAGAACGCAAGAAAGATGGCCGTTCCGATCTCAGCTCAATGAACTCCGTTATTAAAGATTATTGGCAGCGGGGGTATGATAATCCTGAATCTCCGGTCCCTGTTATTGTTCATTATAGAGTAGAACGTTCGGTGACTGATATTCCATTGAAAATTCGAAAAAAACAGATAACTTCCACTTATGACGCATATCAAAATGCGCTGCACAGCACCGCTTCTTTCCGAGATTTTTTCTCTTGGTTTAGAGAGCAGGAAGATCTGGAAAATGAACGCATAAGGAAAGAGCGAGACTATCGTGATTCAGGGCTGGAAGCAATTAGGAAAGCCATGTCAATGGTTTTTCCTGATTATTCTGATTTAAGGGTTAATAGAAAGCCTCAGAGTCTTCTTATTACCAAGAATGGAGAGTCTCTCAAACTGTCCCAGCTCTCTGATGGAGAGAAATGCTACATCGCTCTTATAAGTGATCTTGTCAGAAGGCTTTATATTGCGAATCCAGGAAAAGATCCTTTATCTGGAGAAGGTATAGTACTAATAGATGAAGTTGATCTTCATCTTCATCCTCAATGGCAATTGGATATTGTATCACGACTCAAGACAGTCTTTGCTAATTGTCAGTTCATACTCACGACACATTCTCCCATTGTGGCTTCAGATGCGCCGGGAAAGGTTTATGAGCTTATCGGAGGTGACGCATATGAGACAAAAGTGTTCGGGAAGAAGTCTGAGGATATTCTTTCTTCCACCTTCGGCGTTTCCAATCCCAGAAATAAGTCCGTCCAGAATGACATCGAATTGGCATATAAAGCCATTTATGGCGGAGACCAAGAATTGTTCGAACAGTTGCTTCATTCTTTAACTGAAACATTGGGTGCTTCTGATTTGGATGTCGCACGTCTCAGGTTAGAGTATCGACGCAGACATCTTTAGTTATGGTACTATGAGACATATTTCTAAAGGAGATACTCCTGCGGCATTAATCAATGAGTCCACTTTAAACGTGAATTTCCAATAAACTGATTAACATTTTAGATGTACTTGCGGCCACTTAGAGGGTAAAATAAACTCTAAGTGGTTGTTTGTCATTATTATGGCCAAAAAATAATAGTGGGTACATGGCTTTTTATAATTTGGCATTAAATTTGCAGTGGATAGCATATTGTATTAATTTATAAAGCCATGTCAAAAAACCTCAAAAACAGGAAGGAGGTGCCCATTCCTCATAATGCGCTCGGCGGTTCCCGCATATACATCTACCTTGACAGCACTGCCCCCTGCAGGGGGAACCAGAAAATCTACATAGGAACTTCGGTAGGAAACGGCATGATGCGTCCGAACGACAACTTCGGCAAGTATTTCCCGGAGCTGGCGAAGAAGTGGACAGGCGAGTCGCCGGCAAGGCACACATACAGCGTCGGACTCTACTCCCTCGTCCTTGGCATAAGCCATAGGACAGGCCTGTACGACTCCCTCGTGTCCAGCTACGGCCCCCAATACGCCAACGCCATCCTCGACTTCGCCACCTACTGCATCAAGTCCAGGTCGAACGTGGCACAGCATTTCGAGGGAAGCATGGATGGCAGCGTCCTGTTCTCTGAGCGGGCGTACAGCGACAGCTGGTACGGAGACATGTTCGGGGCCATGACCGATGAGCAAGGGGAGATGCTGATGGAAAGCTGGATGGGACACGTGAGGGAAGGCCTGGAGGGGAACGTCAAGCAGAAAGTATACATAGCCATAGACGGGAGCAACAGTGATTCCGACGTCAAGGATGGGAGCCTCCTTCCGAGGCACGGGCATGCCAAATCGGGCAGCTCCTCCAAGGTCGTAGCCTACATATACGGCGTGCTCGCCCCCAGCGGACTCCCGCTGACATTCGACGTGTTCAGGGGCAACATGGTGGACAGCAAGGCGATGCTAGACATGAAGGTGCGTCTCGAGAGGTGCGGATTCGAGGTTGAGGGCCTCCTGATAGACAGGTTCTTCTGCAACGAGCCCCTCCTTAAGCGGCTCAAGGACGACGGATGGGACTACGTGGTCAAGATGAAGGAGGGAGACACGGGGTTCAAGTACATGTTCGGGAAGTACGCATCACAGATCAAGGACCGCTTCAAGTACCTCGTCTCGGGAGACGGGGTGTTCGGGATAACATCCAGGGGGAGCATATTCAAGGGCTCGGAGGAGGTGCACCTAGGCCTCTTCTACGACAACGAGAACGGCGGCGACAGGGTGAGGGCGTTGACCAAGAAGATATGGAAGGCGCTGCGCAGTGCAAGGGAGAGCATCTCCAAGGGAAAGGAGCCCTCGATACCGGCCGAGATGGGCAGGTACCTCAGGGTGGTGAAAGACAAGTCCGGCAAGGTGACGTGGGTGGAGGCGAAGGAGGATGCCTGCCAGGAGGCGATGGACTGCAAGGGCTTCTTCGCGATAGGCTCCACACTGGACATGAGCGCAGAGGAGCTGAACCAGACGTACAACATGCGGGACGTCAGCGAGAAGTGCTACTCCATGGTGGGCACGCAGCTCGGGAACAACGTGACCAGGACCCATAGGACTCCCTCGATAAAGGCCAAGCACGTGATATCCTTCGTCGCCTCGATCCTCCGTTGCCACATCATGAACCTCTGCGCCGAGATGGACCTTCCCACCAACGAGGTGATACATGACCTTGGGGATATCCACCTCAGGCTCGCGAAAGGGGACTCATACGCCTATGTGCACAGCGCCTCTGTGGCGCAGTTGCAAATCCTCGGGAGATACGGAATCACGGAGGAGACAATGGGTGCCATCGCCGCCGACTTCAACCTTCGCAAGTCAGGTGAGTCCGCAGTATCCGACAACAGGTCGCTCGTACTGGGACAAAAGCCGGGGATACCGGCCATCCCCGCAAAATTGGACGTACGGGAAGAGCACGAGAGCACTGACGGGAATCCGCCAGTGAAGGATATGGCAGTGGAGAAGAGAAAGCGCGGTCGCCCAAAGGACAGGAAGGATGCGAAACCAAGGCACAGGCGCACGAATGAGGAACTGGGAAAGACACCAGCCAAGCGGAAAAGGAAGCCGAAGTCCGCAGCGGCATCGGGAACTGAGCAGGAGGTGGCAAAAGAAGAACAAACAGTGGCGGGACAGGTCCCGTCAGGAGGCAATCCGGACAAGCCCAGGCGGGGAAGGCCCAAGGGTTCGAAGAACAAGAAGACCCTGCTCCTTGAGGAGGAGAGGGCAAAGGTCAGACAAGAGTGGGAGAATAGGCACAAGAAGGGAGCAAAGGCCTCCGGCAAGTCCGGAAATGAGAGTGAATAATCGGACGGAAGAGTCCCTCGTAGCCACTAGAAAGTGTGGTGCGAGGGATTATTTTTTAAAATGTCACTCAAAATTCTGGAAATTCACGTATATAATGGGGACACGGAAAAAGACAAACTTTCCATATCGAAGACCGCCCCTGCATTCCCGCAGCTGATTACGAGACCGCAGATCCGCGAAACGCCTCCTCAGATACTATTCACGAATCCAACCATGTTGAATTACATGTTGGTCAGAAAGGAAGACCGCCCCATCCTTGAACGTTCACAGGGAAAACTCCGCTGGATTCTCCTCGACGAAGCTCATACATACACAGGGTCCTCTGCAGCAGAGCTATCTCTTCAGCTCAGGAGGGTCCTGGATGCCTTCGGAGTCACCATAGACGACGTCAATTTTGCTGTTACTTCCGCCACAATAGGAGACAGCTCAGACCCTGAAGCCGCCTCTCGTTTGAAATCTTTTGTCTCAAGGCTTACAGGAAAGTCCTTCGACAGCATCAAGGTAATTGAGGGGGACCGCATCCTTCCCGGGATAGAGCCTCAAACGGCTCAGAACCGACTAATGGACTTAAATACCCGTTTTTCTACACATATCTCTTTGAAAGAAATCCTTCACCTGAGAAAGTACTTGAATAAGCAACCATGCCTGGATCTGAAAGACATAGCTAAGGTGCTCACAGGGACTTCCAAGAAATCAACCGAAGAGATGTTGGACATTATGGATGCCTTGAGCGAGAAAGTAGAAGGACTGGGAATCAACGGTAAGGCTGAAGCCCTATTGCCAACGCGAGCACACTTTTTTGTGAGGACGATCAACGGTGCGTATGCCTGCCCTAACAATGACTGCCCCAGACACAGGGATAAGCGGCTTCCCATAGGCAGCATCACAACCATACAGAAGACAATTTGTCCCGAATGCAAATCCAGGCTTCTTGAAGTTGCAGTGTGCCCACATTGCGGAGAACTGATGCTTCAAGGAGAAGAGAGCAATTCCGAAGGTTATCGTATGATACAGTCCTTCATTGATCTTGATGACACCTTGTTCATGGACATGGAGGATTCTGCTGAAGATAACCAGGATAATGATTCAGGAAACGATGCACTCAATGACGCCCCGGCGGCATATACTCGTTTTTACCTGTCAAGGCCTACAAAAGAAAGTCTCCGTAGAGGACTTTCCATAGAGAAGCGCAAATTTGATTTCCAGCATGGGAGAATCGTTCCTGCCGAAGATAATGACTCCCCTACGACAACATTCAGCCAAGGAACCATGGACAACAGCAATAGAGAGGCTTGTCCTTCATGCGGAAATACCATTATAAAGTTGAATCATTTCAGGATCAGCTCCGCTTTCCTTGGCAGACTCCTTTCTCCGATCCTTCTTGAAAATGCGGAGCCCCTGGGCATTAAAGACCTAAGTCTAATTTACGACGGACGGAAGTATCTCACATTCACCGATAGCCGCCAAGGAACGGCACGCTTTGCGATGGCCCAAAATCAGGATGTGGAGAGAAACTGGATCCGTTCGGCGATCTTTCATAATTTGGCGGATAAGCGTTTGGAAGGATTTGTTCCAGGAAGGGGCCTCACTCCTGAAGAGCAGGCAAAATATGATTTCTATCAGGGATTGGGCAAGACCTTACCTCCTTTCATTCAGAAAGAATTGGAAGAACTCAGACAGAAAATGGACCCGACAAGGGAGCCGGAGGCAAAATCTTACGAGTGGAGCACGATAAAAATGACAATGGCGATGGCGCTCAAACGCACCGCCAGATAGCGCTTGTTGAGCCCGTAATACCCCTTGCCCGACTCTTTGGTCGCGCGCAGAGAATCAACCGTCAGAACCACGCTGATGACAATGTGGATGAGACAGAGCAAAAGCAACACGTCCGAGGCAGGCCTGAACATCGTCAAATTGACGCCTGCAAGCACCAAGGCATTGCCCGTCGCGTGATACAGAAAAATGACAAGAATCGCCACGGTACAGACCGTATTGACGGTATGCAGTTTCGAGCGATCCTTCATCATCCTAAGTACCGCCTGCAAAATTCAGATGCCGTAATAATCTCTATCCCTTCAACGACCTTCATCCGCGTTTTCTCTTCCTGACTGACTTAATAATGTCATTTACATCTGATTCCTTATACCCTACACTGGCAGCCCATTCGCGTGCCTCATCCAATTGTGCCTTAAACTCATCTATTGAGGGCAGTTCAATGGGTTTCATGATAATCATGTCATCAGCCATGTATGCGGCAAGTTTTGTGCCTGCGGTGATGGAATTCTTTTTTCTAAAAGAAGCAGGTAGAACAACCTGCCCCTTTGTTGATACCGTCAATACTTCGCCTGACATAACAAACCTCCTGTGTAAGAATTTCTTACCAGTAGAATACTACGCGTGTATCCAGAATGCAACTGCAGATGCGGGTTCCAGATTTCAGCTTTGTATCGATTCTTTTGTCAAGTACCGCTCGGCAGGCGGTATCACCTTTCACCGCGTGCGTCTAAGGTTGTTTTAAGGTGCGTTAGGTATGATTTGTTCACGTGTGGGTCGAGTATTCCAGCTTCGAATACGTATTGGGGAGAAAAACATGAGGATTCTTATAGTCGAAGACGAAGAAAACATCGCCCAATACCTTGCGAAAAGCCTCGAATCTGAGGGGTTTGACGTCGATACCGTCGCCGATGGACAAACGGCGCTCGAGATGAT
>CAJOLJ010000054.1 GCA_905235445.1 uncultured Bacteroidales bacterium | reverse complement strand
GAAACAAAACAAATAAAAACAATAACAAACAAAAACACATCATTTTATGTTGGAACAAATTCTTGGCTATCTTGGCCTGGGCCTGGTTCTGGCCCTCTCCGGAATCGGCAGCAGCATCGGTACGACAACCGCCGGCAATGCGGCTGAAGGCGCACTGAAGAAGAATCCCGATAAGAGCGGGCAGTACATGATCCTCTCCGCCCTTCCCGCAACCCAGGGTATCTACGGGTTCGTGGCCCTTTTCATGCTCATGGGCAAGGTCGCAACCCAGGGCGCACTTGTATTCGGAATCGGAGCCTGCGTCGGAGTTGCCTGCATGATCTCCGCCATCCGTCAGGGACAGGTCTGCGCCAACGGTATCGTAGGTGTGAGCCAGGGACACAATGTCTTCGTCAACACCCTCATCTACGCAGCCCTTCCTGAGTTCTACGCCATCCTCGGTCTCGTTGGAGCACTGATTACGACGTAGGATACAGAATCACCTTCCAAAGAAAGTCTCTTCCCGCCCTTGGGAGGAGACTTCTTTTTTCCTGCCACGAAACGGCAAGGCCTTCCCCCAAACCGGGAGGAAGGCCCTCTTTCTTCGTATGTAAATGTATTTCTGGAAATCTATCCCGTCCACGGGACGGCGATACTTTCTACTTATTCTAACTGACAATCAAGCGTCACTGAAATTCCACACCCGGAAGTATCGTCAGGATATCCTCAGTAATTATCAATGAGTTAATTATGTCATTCAGCTATCCACGTGTTATCAAACCACTGGCGCTGCGTCAACCATAATTTTGCTGCCTTCTGCGCATGTTTTTTGAATCTTTCGAAATCAATGCCGATACCATAAATACGCTCATCATACTTATTCTCGCTTAGCGCATACATTCCGTGCCACCCGTTTTCTTGGAATTCCTGGGTTCCGCCATTTACCATATCGATAAACTTAGGCAATTTTAGGAATTCATCATCCAGGACAAAAATGACACTCCAAAAGAACGATGCCATAGCATCGATAGAGGGTTCCCTATCTCGTGTTACTCTATCTCTGACACTGGTTTTTGCCTGGATACAGCCAAAACAATACTGCTTGTCATTTTCGGAAACCAGCACAAATAAATCAAAAACACTCGACTTTACTTTTGCCTTGAGCCAGTCGTAGTCCCGATTTTCGTTTGCGAGTGTTTTCGCCTTAAGGAGAGAGGTAAGATCCTTTTGTAGGATTACTTTTATGTTAGTTCCCGCCAAAGCAATATTGGAAAACTCTTTTACCGTTTCCTCAAAAGCATGACCGCTGGATTTCTTCCAACTCTGGTCGGCACTGACAATGGTAGAAATCAAGTTCAGATCTTTAATATTAGTCTTACGATACATATGTGCAATATGAATCGCTTTCCAGATTTCAGCCGGGGAGACATTTGCGTATATGTTCGTCGCAGCCATGAATGTATTTTTCATTGCTGCCTTTTGAGATTCTGCCTCAATTTCATTTAACTTCGAAGAAGGGATTTTCCCGCCAGGGAATGATGCCCCTAACTTCTCATAATTGCTTTGATATTCTTTCAGATAAGAATCTTGGCAAAAGTCATAATAATTTTCCATAAAAGTTATTATTAAGGATATCTATGATAGTTCTACCCCAGGCATAAGCCAGAAGAGGCGGGACAGCGTCACCTATTTGTTCATACTTATCTTGTACTGTCCTGTCAATATGAGGTACGATAAAGGGGCCACCACAAAAATCGTAAGAGTCGGGAAAAGACTGGAGCCTGGCGCATTCCCTCACCGTCAGGGCCCTGTCATGTTCCGGATGTACGAATTCATCAAGACAGTGGCTGGTAACAGTTGGTGAAGCATCATCAAGCACTAATCGGTGATTACGTTTAATGAACATCTTTTTGGGAAGAATCCTTTCTCGCTGAAGTCTTTCTCGTTCAGCACCTTGATATCTGTCGAAGAGTGTTTTTAAACTGTCACCCGGGCGAAGCAAAGCAAATCTCTGTAAAGTACATTGTCTGTGTTTCATAGGGGTTTGGTAAGTCAGCAAAGCCGGATTGGGATTATGTCTTCTCCAGAAAGCATCATTTCTCATCAGTATTGAATAGGGGGAGAAGGCATCATTATATGCATTGGCTTCCTCCGTCGTATTCGGGATAATGTTAGGAAGGTCAATAAAGGCATCCCTGACAGTCGCCTCGTGAAAACCATTTTCCTTGGGATAGGTCAGTTTCCAATCAGGAAAGCGTGAGGCAAGTATGAAAAAGCGATTTCTGTTCTGTGGTACTCCAAAATTGGCTGCATTGAGAATAACTTCTACATAATTACCATAACCGGCTTGAACGAGTTCGTTTTTTAGGACGTTTATGATGAGATCATCAGATTCTTTATCGACTTTCTTTGAAGTGATACCAGGGACATTTTCAAAAAGGATGAGTTTGGCGTTAGATAGTTTCGCTATTCTTATGCCCTCCCTGAAAAGGAACTGTCTGTCATCGTAGAAAGACCTTGATGTGTTACCTGCTGTCGAGAAAGTCTCGCAAGGCATTCCTGACGTAACTAAATCCACGCCTCCGTCCGGAATGTATCTCTCTATATCTTCGAGCTTAACATTCCTTATATCGTCATGAATCATATGCACCTCGGGATGATTGGCAGAATATGTATCACAGCAACTTTGAATATACTCAATAGCCACTATGGTATCCATCCCCGCCGCATGAAGTCCCGTGCAAATACCGCCAGGTCCAGCAAAACAATCGATGTGAGTCATATCAATTAATTTTTGTCCGCAAATTTATAAAAATCTGCAGTATTGTCCTTGAAGACATTGTTGACATTGAGGAGGAGTTGTGATAACCAGATATGGATATGTATTATGATATCTGAATCTCTCTCCAACCAGATAGTGGTATCGCAATATACCCACTCCATACCCCAACGTTAGATAATCGTAAACAAGGCATGGTCTACCATGATAGCAAAACAAGATGCCGAGATATCTATAACGGACACCTAACCCAACGAGAGAAAGGAATTTACCTCCCTATCGGGCTTCCTGCTTTGTCGGCAATACGGTTAAGACTGCGTGCTACTTGTATTTCTGGAAATCTATCCCGTCCACGGGACGGCGGAGGATGAAGTAGGCGTTACGGGCCTTGGCTGCCTGCGCCTTGAAAATGTCCGGGGCACTGTCCATGTAGTCCTTCACTTTCCCGACCTGCAGCACCGTGCCACTGTTCTCATGGATGTAGGTCTTGATTTCAGTGAGCTTTGCCCGTCCTCCCCTCTTGTGGATGCACTCAGCTATGAGGCGAAGCATAGTGGGGGTGTCGGGAGCGGACTTCTCTCCCCTGCGGCCTGAGGCAGCTTTCTTTACGATCTGAATGGTTCCGTCCTCCCCTTCCTCCATGCTCTCCATGAAGGCATCCGCAGCCTTGCGCCTCCCCCTGGTCGGTATGGAAATCTCGGGAAGTACCTCCTCAGAAGCCTCGAAGCCGTCTATCCATGATTTCAGGCCCCAGGAACCTCCGGGGAAAGATGAGGAGATGAGGGGACAGCCCCTCATGTATTTTTCGGAGATGTCCGGTACGTTCAGTCCGTACTCCAGAGCCTGGTGACGGTACTTGGTCATCACCTCGTCCAGGAACAGGGGCTTGCCGCTGTCATACAGGATCCTCGTTATCTGGGAGGACACCTTGTCCAGGTTTTCCCACTTGAGCCCGTACTCCAGGGGGCCGTCCGAAGGCTGGCGATGATAGAATATATCGGAAGTCTTGACGATCGAGAGAAGGGTCCCCCTGACATCCTCATTGCCGGATACCTGCATGAGAATCTGCTGGATGGTGGGCATGGGAACGGGGATGGGATTGTCCTTGAATCGCTTCAGGAGCTTCAGAAGAGCGAAATTGACATCCGTTATGAACCCCTCGGGGATGACGAAGGTCTCCAGCTTGGGACAGCGGTCGAATACCACCATCCCGCAGTATTCCAGGAGGAAAAGGGTAGCACCGGGACCCGCCTTGCCCACCTTCTGGACGAAAGTGGAAAGAGGAACGGTGCCGATGGACTTCACATTTACGTCATCGAGCCTTTTCTCCATCTTGGGATTGAGCCGGTAGCGCACCGAGTTTCCTTCAAGGGTGGAGAACATGTCTTCGGAATACTTCTGCAGAAGGGAGCGGACCCTGTCCTTGGGAATCCCGGTCCGGGCGGCCAGGCCGGTATAGGAGTAGCTTAGGGCATCGACCGAGAGGGGGACATCCCCCGCCCCGGGTTCATCCAGGTATACCGTGGAAAGAAGGGTGAGGGCGTTCTGCAGGTCCTCCCTGTCATCGTCGGACTTCGAGGCCTGAAGGTCGGACTTCACATCGTCTATGTACTCCTTGATGAAGCACTCCGCCATCTGGGCGAGAGTCATCCTGTTGGTGACACAGCGGGGGAAAGGTTCGAACTCGGTGTCGAGGTATTTCAGATAGGCCCTGTATATGGCAGAGAAATGCTTCAGCAGGAAATCCTGAAGCGGTCCGTACTCATCCCTCTCGCTTTCCAGGACCTCTCCGAGGGTCTGCGCCCCGTCGGGGACCTGTGAAATCTCCGATAGCTCCGTCAGGTACTTGTAATTGCGGTAAGGGAATATGGACGGTATGTCAACCTTGCCTCTTTTCACCAGATATGAAACCGGAATGGTGCTGAATGTGACCGCATTATTCCCAGAGGGACACTTCTCCCCTCCCTGCTCCGATATGCGCTCTGCATCCGGGAGCTCGCTCCGCTGGAGTATAACCTCTTCTTCTAAAGCCATTTCTGTCATTGGGTCTTGGGCCGGGGAATGGCAGGCGAAGGGTTCGTGTCCGCCGTCCCCTGTATTTCTTCGTGTTTTTTCTGTACTCTGCTTATGCAGAAAACATTGTTGGAACAAATTTAGAAAAAATTTGTTTGCCTTGCAAATTTATTTTCCCGGACTGTCCAATTAAAATCCGGGGCCGCCCCCGATCCCGGGAAAGCGCATTCACTTGGGAAGGGTACAGGACATGGAAGAAAGGACAACTGAAAGAGCATCAAGGGGGAACGGGGAGATGATGTCCCCTCTAAGAAGCGGCAAAAAAGGAAAAGGTCCTGCAGCGTTCAAAGCTACGGGACCTTGGAGTTCTGTGTAAAGTATCGCAGAAAGCAGTTCTCTTACTTCTTGCGGTTCTTGTACCTCTGATAGAACTTGTCGACGCGTCCGGCGGTATCGACGAGCTTGACCTTACCGGTGTAGAAAGGATGTGAGGTGTTGGAAATCTCAAGTTTGACGACAGGATACTCAACTCCGTCCACTTCAATGGTCTCCTTGGTGGTGGCGCAGGAACGGGTGACGAATACGGTGTCGTTGGACATATCCTTGAAAGCTACAAGACGGTAGGTTTCGGGATGTATACCCTTTTTCATATCTTAAAAAAGTTTAAATGTTTATATTCTTCCCAAACAGTACTGACGGGGTAGCCGTTTCCCATTTGGAGGCGCAAAGTTAAGACAATTTCATTAAAAAGCAATAAAATGCCCTTTTTTAAATTTTCCTTTTCGTCATACCCCTTTCACAGTCCGTCCCCGACTACTTCATCCTCACCGGAGGATCGTCATACAGGGTGAACCGCCTGGCCTTGCGAATCCATTTCTGCTCCTCCACCTTTACGTGTTCCTTGGCATCCTGGAAGGATATTTCCCCGAGAAGGTAGCTTTCCAGGACGGGGTCGGAGAGCTTCAGATGGAACTCCCTGGTAAGGGAGAACTTGCCGGGATACCTGTCCATGAAGTAACGGATCAGCTGCACCGTATGAAGCAGCGAATGGTACTCGTAACCGGGGAGCAGGATTATCTGGAACCCTCCGCATCTGAGTCCCTGGTACTGCCCTGCGGAAGGAGTGAAGGTGCAGGGGCGCATGAGGACCCCCTGGGGGACGGGAAGGGAAGGTTCAAGTTCCGCCTGCACGAACGGGGCTCCCAGATACTCATAGGGGCGGGCCGTACCGATTGCGGGAGTGATGTTGGTGTTGTTCCACAGTCCTCCCCCGCTGTACACCATGCAGGTGAACAGCCCGGGGATATCGGATGAGGGGGCTATTGTCCAGGGCAGCAGTTCCCTGTTGTAGGAAGTTGCATAGGCCGATATTATGTGCAGCGGGAACTTCGCACCGATTTCACTGTAGTACAGGTTGCACAGCTCCCCGAGAGTCAGGCCGTGACGGTGGGCTACCCTGGGCACATGAGCCTCGCACTCCTCCTGGGGGATGGAGCCTTCCACGACCCTGCCGGCGGGATTGAGATGATCCACGACGTACAGGGCGGGAGCATCGTCCCCGAGGGTGAGCAGGTCCTCCATCAGGCACATCACGTCCTTCGTGTAGTTGAAGTAACGCACCCCCACATCCTGGATTTCCACTACCAGTGCGTCAAGGGTGGGAAGGATGGCCTTGTCGTATGTGATATGGTTCGTGGAAGGAGTGAGTTCAGTGTCCCTCGGAGCGAACAGGGCGCAGAGGTTCCCCCGGCGGCGGAAGATCTCGTGCATGTAGGAACCCGTCGAAGTGTCCCAGCAGTTCTGCGTGCAGAAACAACCTACCCGACCGGACATGAGTGCCCGGTCAAGCTGCTCGGAAAGAGGCGTTGTCCTGAAAGAGAACATCGCCCTAGCCTATGATGCCCCTGGCTACCGCTATCACATCCTCGGCAAGTTTCTCGGCCCTCTCCTGGGTCGGAGCCTCGGCGTAGATGCGGATTATGGGCTCGGTGTTGGAGCGGCGAAGGTGGACCCATTCACGGCTCTCCTCGAAGGATATCTTCACTCCGTCGATGTCATTGATGTTCTCGGATGCGTAGATGACCTTGAGCTGGGAGAGGATCTTGTCTATGAGAGCCTTGTCCGAGACCTCAAGACGATTCTTCGCGATGAAATATGCAGGTAGGGTGGCCTTGAGAGCCGACACGGAGACCTTCTTGTGTGCGAGGCTGCTGAGGAACAGGGCGACCCCCACCATGGCATCCCTGCCGCAGTGGCTGGCCGGATAGATGACTCCTCCGTTGCCCTCGCCACCTATGATGGCCATCTCCTTGTGCATGAGGGTGGTCACATTGACCTCCCCTACCGCCGAAGCCTTGTACTCCCCTCCCCATTTCTCGGTCACGTCACGAAGAGCCCTGGAGGAGGAAAGGTTGGAACAGGTGACGGGCTTGTATGGAGCGGTAGCCTGCTCAAGGGTGATGCCCTGTTCCCCTGCCTTTGCAGCCGCCCTTTCAAGAAGGTAATCGGCGACGCTTACCAGGGTGTATTCCTCCACGAAAGGTTTCCCGTCCTCGCAGATGAAGGCAAGACGGTCGACGTCCGGGTCAACGGAGATGCCGAGGTCGGCCTTCTCGCTGACCACCCTTGAACAGAGGTCCACCAGGTTCGCGGGAAGAGGTTCGGGGTTGTGGGCGAAATCCCCCGTGGGGTCACAGTTCAGACCTATGCACTCGACCCCTAGACGGGAAAGGAGACGGGGCATTATTATTCCGCCCACGGAGTTTATGGCGTCGAGCACCACCTTGAAATGCGCATTCTTGATGGCAGGCACGTCCACCGCCTCAAGGGCGAGGACCGAGTCTATGTGCTCGTCCGTGAAATCGTGGTCCTCAATTGTCCCGAGGGAGTCGACTTCGCAGAAATTGAAGTCCTCCTTCTCTGCGCAGTCCAGTATCTCCTGTCCCTCCGCTGCGGAAAGGAACTCACCTCTCTCGTTCAGGAGCTTGAGGGCATTCCACTGCCTGGGATTGTGGGAGGCAGTCAGGATGATTCCTCCGTCGGCTCCGCTGAAGCGGACCGCGAGCTCCGTTGTCGGAGTGGATGCGAAACCGCATCGTACCACGTCCACGCCGCAGGCGACTATGGTTCCGCACACCAGGTTCTCGACCATTTCCCCGCTGAGGCGGGCATCCTTGCCGACCACGACTTTGTAACGGTAGCCTTCAGGTTTGGGGAGGCGGGTGCGAAGCTTCTCGCAGTAGGCATAGGTGAACTTCACGATATCGATCGGAGTGAGGGCATTTCCCGGAACGCCTCCGATGGTACCACGGATTCCGGAGATGGATTTGATAAGTGTCATAATTAATAGTATTGTGTTGAAAGGGCCGGGGCCCCTGGGGAAGGGACGGTCCTTAGGGTAAGGACTGCAAATTTAAGACTTTAATAACTAATGGCAAAGAAGATTTTGAACTACGTAGGGCAGAGCCTTTCGCCCCAAAGGGGAGGGCCCTGTCCCCCTTTCCCTTTGAACCCAAATCCAAAGAAAATGAACTTCCTTTTAAAGTGAATGCCCCGAGGGGTGCCTATCTTTGCCTACACATTCACACAACTTGCATATCACCATGAAAACATCCACAAGGTTTGCCGTTTCATCTCTCATTTCCTGTGCACTGGCACTGGCACTACCTCCGGGAGCCCTTGCCCAGACCCTCAGAAGGCAGATTGCCGAGGACGGGGGGACCGGTCCCTACAAGGCCGAGGTCGTGATGGAGAGCGCCGCTCCGCGTTTCACCATCTACCGACCGCAGGAACTGAAAAAAGCCGTATCGGAAACTGGCTCTCTTCCCGTCATCCTCTATGCCAACGGAGCCTGCTATAACAATAACGTGGAGATGAGGTACCTCCTCAGCGAGGTCGCCTCCCACGGCTACGTAGCCATTGCCATCGGGCCCTACGATGAGAATGACGTACTGGAGCAGTGGAAAGGAGTGCTTCGTTTCTCCTATCCAGCAGGCAAGGACGTAGTTCTCGCAAACGGCGAGAAGGTCACACCGGCCACCCAGGAGGAAATAGATGAGCGCAATGCCGAGTTCCAGGAAAGGATGCGCGCTCAGGAGGAGGAGCGCCGGAAGGCCGCCAAATCCAAGAAGAAAGCCTCAGAGCCCACCGTCCAGGCTCAGCCCCAGACCTATCCGAGGATGCTTCTTGAGGCCCTGGACATCCTTACCGACCTGAACTCCAACCCCTCTTCCGAGTACTACCACTGCCTTGACCTCGAGAAAGTCGCAGCGATGGGCCAGTCCTGCGGCGGGGCACAGGTTCTCGGTGTAGCGCATGACCCCAGGATCAAGACCTGCGTAATGCTCAATACCGGCATTGGCGACATGCAGATGCAGGGTGCCACGAAGGAGTCCCTCAGGGAGCTTCACACCCCCATGTTCTACCTCATCGGAGGTCCCATAGACATAGCGCACGAGAACGCAAAGAAAGACTTCGAGAGGATACAGGGGCTCCCGGTCGTCATGGCGAACACCCTTGACGGACACAGCGGAACCTACTACGAGTCCCATGGCGGCCCCTACAGCATCGCTGTCGTGAAATGGCTCGACTGGCAGCTAAAGGGCAAAGTCGGCCAGAGCGCCCTCTTCCTTGACGAGGAGTATGAGCAGATGAAATTCCCCCAGTGGTCTTTCGTCAGGAAAGGCTTCTAAGCCGGAAATACCCCGAGAAGACAGTTTGGGTCAGGTGGCAAGCAAATCCAGCAAAGCCACCCTGCCGCTACCCACTGCAATGAAGGGAGGGACATCAGAGTTCCTCCCTTTACTGTTTTCGTGGGACAGATTGTCCCGTAGTCAGGTACTTTTGCATGTGGTCCATTTATTTGCCCAGACGTTCATACCTTCTCACGGCCCCTCGGTTTTCTTATGAAAAGCCCTATTTTTGCAATTGGGCACAGCCCATTTTGAACACACCACTAATTCCACATAGCATGAAATCACTTTCCCGCTCCATTGGTTTCGCCGTAGCGACGCTCTCTTTTCTTCTTGCCTTCTACCTAAGCGCCAACTCCCAGGAGATCCATTCCTTCGGAAGGCAGAGCGTAGTGTCACCTGAGCTTACAGCCACGAAACTCACTTTCCGCCTTGCAGCTCCCCAGGCTTCCTCAGTCACCATCAAGCCGTCCTGGAGTCCATGGGAGGAGAAGCCCTTCGCCATGACCAAGGACGACCAAGGAGTCTGGAGCATATCCTTCGACAGGCCCGCTCCCGAGCTGTACACCTATGATTTCTACGTGGACGGGGTGAAGGTCCTGGACCCCTCCAACATACTGGTCCTTCGTGACGGTCCCCGCTACATGAACGCGGTGCTCGTGGACGGAGACTTCGCCTCCCTGTACAAGGAAGCCGGGAAGAGGGGCAACCTGAACCTCGAGTGGTATGACTCCCCCACCGACGGGATGCTCAGGCGCATGTACGTGTACACCCCCTACGGATACTCTTCCTCCAGGAAAAAATATCCCGTCCTGTACCTCCTCCACGGGGGCGGCGGTGACGAGGATGCCTGGTCCACCCTGGGACGCACCCGCCAAATCCTCGACAACCTCATCGAGCAGGGGAAGGCCCAGCCGATGATAGTGGTGATGCCCAACGGCAACCCCTCCCAGTACGCAGCCTCCACCCTGCAACTTGAGGAGAAAAAAATCGGCAGGACTTTCAGGAGCACCTTCGACAACTATCAGTCTCTCACCTCTGACATCGTTCCCTATATCGACAGCCATTACCGCACCATCCGCAAAAGGGAGGGCCGTGCAGTCGCAGGTCTCTCCATGGGAGGAGGCCAGTCCTTCTTCATCGCTTTCAACAATCTTGACATTTTCTCCTCTGTGGGGATCTTCTCCTCCGGTCTGCTGGGTGGCATCAACGGTTCGGCACCGCTCGATGCCGAGGCCATGATTCCAGGAATTTTCACCGACCGAGCCAAGTTCAACAAACTGGATGTCTTCTACGTCAGCTGCGGACAGAGTGACAAGCGTCTCCCGGGGAGCGGGAAAGTAGTGGAGGATTTCCGCTCCCATGGCTACAGGGTGGTCTATGAGACCTACCCCGGTGACCATGAGTGGAAAGTCTGGAGGCGGAGCCTCACCGCCTTCGTACAGCTGCTTTTCAGGAAATAGCTTTCCCCCTTCTTTCAGCACGGACAAAAGCCGCACCCTCCCACTTGGAAAGTGCGGCCTTGCTGATTTAAGTCTTCCTGAGCGTTCCTACCTGTGGAAAATGAATGTGAACATGCTGATGCTTGTGGAATCGGACTGCGAGAGGAGCGACACGCTCATCTTTGCCATGTGGACTCCGGTCGCGCTGATGGCGTGGGACACTGCATCCATGTCGGAGAACGAGAAAGCCCCGAAGGGAGCCTCTATCGCAGTGAATATGCAGCAGCCGTCCTCTTCCTCCCTGTAGCTGAGGGTGGTGGAATCGAGAATGTCGAGGAGACAGTCGACGTCAGGGGCCCCATGGACCTCGACGACGGTGGCATTCGCTCCGAAGCGGAGCATCGAGGAGATGTCCTGCATGTCGATGCGGAACATGTCGCGGTTCACGGCCACGAGGGCGTGAATCTTCTGTTCGACCCTACCTGGGTCGGTGATAACTGATGTAGTCATGTACAGTAGCAGTTGATAATAAGGGTTAATCACGGGTCCTTCTCCCTGAAGGACTGACACACTGGGTTGTACTGGGACCTTGGGCCGCTTGGACAAGGTCAAAGGGGTTGGTTATTCTGTGCAATAATCGGGGGGAATATTTCACATGGTTCGTTTCACGCACTGCAAATATAGGCATTCCTTTTCAGTCCGTCAATATTTTTTTTAACTGAAAACTAAAAAATTCCATACCTATTAATTCTCATGACGCCCAAGGTATGGAACAACAAGAAAGCGAAATTCGTATCTTTGCGATATGGGCACACTCAAGGACAGATTCACCGCCTTTTTCCAGAAAGCGATAAAGTGGATAACGGACACCGCGAATGCTATCGGGAAGTTCTTTTCCGAGAGTGTATGGCGCATATCCACCGAGACCCTTCCCCGCTGGACAAGGCCGCTGGTGAACCTCCTGCAGATAATCCTCCTCCTGCTTGACGTTAACCGGGCCCAGAAGGTGAGGTTCCAAACCATGTCCTTGGCTTTCAGGTCCATTCTCTCAATCGTCCCCCTCCTTGCCATCATAATCTTCTTTGCCCAAGGCTTCGGGGCTGTGGACTTACTGTCGGGCTTCCTGCATGAGAACGTTTCCAACCAGGAGCTCATCGACGACATCCTCTCGGCAGCCGAGAAGATAGTCGACACCGCCACGTCCTCCCTCTTCGGGTTCATAAGCATGTTCTCGTTCATATGGATCATCATCGGACTGATGATGATGGTGAGGGACGTGTTCAATAACATCTGGGACGTCAGAGAGAAAAAGAACTACGGGATGAGAGTTCTCATTGCGTTAGGCACCTCCGTGCTGACCCCCCTTATCATCATCCTCTTCTTCGCAGGATCGGTGTGGTACTCCACCATCCTGGAGTACGTCCTGCCCCAGCGGCTCATCGCCTCGGGAGGAATGAGGCTCTTCTTCTCATGGGGAGGCTTCGCCGTCATGACCATTCTCATCCTGTTCATAATGTACAAGCTGGTTCCCAGCACCAAGGTGAAAGCGGCCCCTGCACTGGTGGCAGCCGTGATTGCGGGACTCGGTTTCACGCTTGTCCAGTTCCTCTACCTGGAGACCCAGACAATGGTAGCCAAGCAAAGCGCCATCTACGGCGTTCTCGCCCTCTTCCCCCTCTTCATGATATGGATGAATATGGCATGGAACATAGTGCTCCAGGGCGTATCCCTTTGCTACACTCTCCAGAACGAGGATGTCAAGCGGTTCTTCCGAAGCCGTGGCCCCCTGGCCGTGGAAGACCTCAGCGGCCAGGACAGGTTCATCGAATACCGCAGATACCTCCAGCACCTGCGTGACCTGGGGGAGATCCAGGCGCTGATTTCATTCATAGACTCCCATCTGCCGGACATGAGGCTCCTGTCCAAGAAAGACCCGGGACGGTACATGATGGAGTTGGCGTATTTCCTCTATGAGCAGGGCAAGGCCTATCGTTTCAGCGGGAGATACTCCGAGGCCCTCACCTCCTACAAGGAGACCTTGAAGGCCGCCGAGGAAATAAACTGGGAGGACGATTCCGTCAAAAATTCCATCCTCGGTTCCACCTACTACGGCATGAGCATCTGCCATGAGATGCTCTCCTCTCCCGAGGAGGCGCTATCCTGCAGTGAGGAGGCCCTCCGCTATCGGCGCATACGACTGGAACAGAAGGATTTCGCACCGTTGGAAAAACTGGCACAGGCACTCTCCCAGAACGGCAGGCTCCTACTTGAAAAAGATCCCGCAACTTCCCAGGAAAGGCTCTCCGAGTCCGTTGCCCTCTATACCACCCTTCTCAAAGAGGCTCCCGAGGGATTGGAACACACTTCAGACCTGGCCGATGCCAAGGGCCTTCTTGCCGATGCGACCAGGAATTATCGCCTCATCCAGGAAAAGCAGAGGAGAATGGAAGAAGAGGAGAAAAAGCAAAAAGGCAAGAAAACCAAGTCCAATATACCTGGTTCCGCCACCTCCAACACCAAATCCCGTCCCACCTTCCTAAGTAGGTTGAAGAACTTCATAAGCAAGCTCTGAGACACTTGAAAGGTCGAAACAGGAATGGGGAATGCCAAAGTCCATTCATGCCCAAGCCCAACTCTTTTCATTCCGCAACCAATTGCTTTCTGTTATCAGAAGCGTATTTTGTATTTTTGCTTCAAGAGCTTTCACACATGAAGACTTGTCCCGATCAGTAACTCATGCCGCATATGAAATCAATACCAAAGGGGGTCTCGGATTTTCTTCCGATCAGAAAAGAGGACTCCTACTATGTTGATAAGACCAAGTTCATCCCGGAAGTCGAAGCTGCTGCAAGATATTTCATTTTCCTGCGCCCAATGCGTTTCGGGAAGAGTCTGCTGGTGTCCATGCTTGAGACCTATTACGATTTAAATCAGAAAGACAACTTGACGTCTGTGAAGAAGTAATGCCATAGGACTTGAGTACCGAGACAGGTTTTGGCTACTTGGAAGTCAATGGTGGAGGGCTGAGCGAATCATTTTCCAAGCCTTTTTGCTTCGCCGGGAAGTATTTCCACCATTCTTTCTATGATAAGGATAAGGTTAAAGCTTACGTACTGTTCAATTCAAATATCCCATCATCCAGGAAGTTCAACTGTACCCATCATGAAAAGGTTCTTTTCCCACTTCGCAGGCACGATGCTGCTTCTTTCGGTTGCCTCCTCCTGCAACAGTCCCACCCTCGTATCCCCGGACGGTTCCCTGTCCGTCAACGTGACGGAGGAAGGTTTCACGGCAAGCCGGGGGGCTGCCACCCAGAAGGTCTCCTTCATCGGCGGGCCCCTCAAGGCCTCTTCCCCGAAAAAGACCGTGAAAGAGAGCTATACTCTTGTTGCCGGGAGCAGGAAGGAGTGTTCCTACGTAGCCACGACAAAGACTTTTACATTCGGGGAGTTCCGCATGGAAATGAGGCTTTTCGACTATGCGGTAGCCTACCGTTTCATAGGGAAGGAACCTCAGACTTCCTACTTCGTACCGGAAGGGCGGAAAAGATGGATGGGCAACTATGGCTTTGCAGGATACGAGGCCCTTTTCCCCGAGAGCACATCCTCCAGCAGCGGCAAATGGATCTATCCCGCCCTCCTGGAATACGGGGACGGGATGTTCGGCCTGATCGGCGAGGCGGGCATCGACCGGGGCCACAGCTGCTCCATGCTCGAGGCCACCGAGCAGCAGGGAGTGTACAAGGTTGCGGTAACCGACAAGAATCCCACCTACGAAGTGTCGCCCTGGAGGTTCGTGATGATGGGGTCTTTGGCTGAGATAGTGGAGTCCTCCCTTGTTACCGACCTGTCGGCCCCCTGCAAGATAGAGGACACTTCCTGGATTCAGCCGGGAGTATCATCCTGGATTTACTGGGCCTACAATCACGGCTCCAAGGACTATGGCATCGTAACAAGCTATATCGACCTCGCCGCCCGGATGGGTTGGCCCTACTGCCTTGTCGACTGGGAATGGCCCGACATGGAAGGCGGAAAGAGCATAGAGGATGTTCTTCGGTATGCCGTAGACAAGGGTGTGAAAATCAACCTTTGGTACAATTCAGGGACGAGCTGGGTAGGAGAGGGAGCGGCAAAGCCTGAGGACAGGCTTAGAACGGCGGAGGCCAGGGAGAAGGAGTTCACCTGGCTTGAGAGCCTGGGTGTGAGCGGAGTGAAAGTGGACTTCTTCGCCGAGGATGACACCCGGATGGTGAACTACTACATAGATATACTTGAGGATGCCGCCAAGCATCATCTGCTGGTGGATTTCCATGGATGCACCATCCCGAGGGGATGGCAGAGGACTTATCCGAACCTCATGTCCATGGAAGCAGTCTACGGAGCGGAGTGGTACAACAACGTCCCGTCCTTCACGGACCGGGCCGCATCGCATAACGCCACGCTTCCTTTCACCAGGAACGTCATGGGTCCCATGGACTACACCCCCTGTGCTTTCACCCACTCGCAACATCCACACATCACTTCCGATGCCCACGAGCTCGCCCTTCCCATCCTCTTCCAGTCAAGCCTGCAACACATGGCGGACAGGCCGGAGTCCTTCCTTTCGCAAAGGGCCCCTGTAAGGCAACTTCTGTCCGACCTTCCTGCCACCTGGGACGAGACCAGGCTTCTTGGGGGTTATCCTGCCGAGTATGTCGTGATGGCACGTCGCAGCGCCGACAGATGGTACATCTGCGGGATCAACGGAACCGACCAGGAGAAAACCCTTTCCGTGGACCTGTCCAAGATCGGTCACGCAGGTGAGGAGGTCACCCTGTTTACGGACAGTCCCGACGGCTGCGCCATCGGGACCGGGAAAGTGTCTTCCAGCGTACTGGATCTAAAGTGCCTGCCCAGAGGGGGATTCGTAGCGTACTTCGACAAGTAGCTGTATCAGTGTGACGGCTGTGCCTGGTTGTTGTACTTCTTGAGGGCGTCTCTTAGGATGGCAAGGCAACGGGCCAGGTTCTCGACCTTCAGGACGTAGGCCATCCTGACTTGTTTCCTGCCGAGTTCGGGGTTCCCGTAGAACCCTGCCGCCGGGGCGAACATCACCGTCTCCCCGGTGTACTCGGGATTGAGGGAGAGCCACTCGGGGTCAATGTACTTGTAGTCAGTGAGGCACCATTTCGTGAACTTCTCGGCATCGTCCACCGGAAGTGAGACTACCGTGTAGAATGCCCCCTGGGGCATGGGACTGTACACTCCGGGGATCTCGTTGAGCCCCTTTATGAAGAAGTCCCTCCTGGCCTTGTACTCCTCGAAGCACTCCCGGGAGTATGCCGCGGTACCTTCGATGGATTCCTCGGCGACGATCTGGCCAAGAAGAGGAGGGCTCAGTCGGGCCTGGGCGAACTTGAGGGCGGTAGAGCGAACTTCCCCGTTGCGGGTAACCAGCATCCCGATCCTGGTCCCGCACTCGGAGTATCTCTTGGATACGCTGTCCACCACCACGACGTTCTCCTCGCATCCCCTCATCGTCAGGGCGCTCTCGAAAGGCTCGTCCCCGTAGACGAACTCCCTGTACACCTCGTCAACGATCAGGAAGAGGTTCCTTTCCATAACTATGTCACGAAGGCGGTGGAGCTCCTCCCTGTTATATAGGTAACCGGTAGGGTTGTTGGGGTTGCAGATGAGTATCGCACGGGTCCTGGGGGTAATTGCCGCCTCGAACTCCTCGGCGCTCGGGAGCGCGAACCCGTTCTCGATGTGGGAAGTCACGGAGACTACTTTTACGTCCGCCATCTTCGCAAATCCCAGATAATTGGCATAACCCGGTTCAGTGACGATAATCTCATCTCCGCTGTCAAGGCAGGCGAGGAACGCGAAGAGCAGGGCCTCGCTTCCGCCGGTGGTTATGAGCATGTCCTCGGGGGTCAGGGCCACGCCGAAGCGGCGATAGTATTTGCAAAGGGTCTCCCGCAGGGACAGAAGTCCCTGTGAATGGGAGTATTCGAGGGTCTTGCGGGTAATGTGCTTAAGTGAATCGAGAGCCTTCTGCGGGGTCGGCAGGTCCGGCTGGCCGATATTGAGGTGATATACTTTCACGCCTTCGGCTTTGGCGGCGTCGGCGAAGGGAACGAGTTTTCTGATCGGGGATGCAGGCATCTGTGTCCCCCTGTTGGAAACTTCAGGCATGGTCTGTGTCGGTGGGTGCGTATGTGGGGTTGGTGTCGGTGCCATTCGGGGAGAGGTCCAAGTGAGGGAGGCAGCCCGACGGCACCGCTAATTTAGGTGTTTTGAAGCTAAAATCCTACGAATTCCCGCCCATCATGGCCAAAGCTCCCCCATCCAACGGTTCTGGAATAAGACAAAATTCACGATATTTGCATTTGCAACCTTAGGACACCTCCTCCGCCATGACCCCAGAGACCGCAGCACTTCTTAGAGAGTGGGCCAACACCTACAATGACCCGAAATATTTCACCGAGGACCCGATCTCCTTTCCCCGCCTTTTCCACGGGAAGTATCTTCTCGGGGAATGCACCCTGCAGGACGTGGAGGTGGCGGCCGTGTTCGCCGCCCACTTCGCATGGGGAAGGAGGGAGATGATAGTGAGGGACTGCAACCGTCTTTTCGAGCACATGAACTGGCAGCCATACAGGTATGTCATGGAGGGCGAGTACCTTGACAACGAGCACAGCATCCACCGTACCATAAAATGGTGCGAGGTGGCCCGCATCTGCCGGGGGCTCAGGTCCTGGTACGAAAGCGACGCCTCCCGTGCCCTTACCGGGGAGAGTTCCCTGGAGGGACTTGACGTCCAGGGGATGAGACGGCTGATCTTCTCCCAGAAAGAGGACCCCAAGGCCCCCTGCAAGAAAATCCACATGATGAGAAGGTGGATGGTAAGAAATGACGGCAAAGTGGACATCGGCATCTGGAAACACACCTCCCCCTCCTCACTTCTCATACCGCTGGATGTCCACGTCTACGACGTAGCCCTCGCCCTCGGCCTCACGTCAAGGAAGTCCAAGGACATCACCACCGTGCGCGAGATAACGGACTCTTTCGCGGACATTTTCCCCGGTGACCCCTGCAAAGGGGACTTCGCCCTCTTCGGATATGGAGTGACACATCCCAAAATGAAGTGACCCATGCCCAAGCTATATGTAATATCCGGCTGCAACGGTTCCGGCAAGACCACGGCCTCCTACACGATGCTCCCCGAGTGGCTCCAGTGCACGGAGTTCGTGAACTCGGACGAGTTCGCAAAGGGACTGTCCCCTTTCAGCACCGAGGGAGTCTCCATCCAGGCCAGCCGCCTGATGCTCATGAAAATCCACTACCTTCTGAAAAGGAAAGCGGATTTCGGGGTGGAGACGACCCTTTCCACCCGTAGCCTCAAGAAGATCCTGACCGAGGCCCAGTCCCAGGGCTACTTTGTCACGGTGCTCTATTTCTGGATAGAGTCCCCGGAACTTGCCATCGAGAGGATAAGGATGAGGGTAGCCTCCGGTGGACACAATATCCCCGAGCCGGTTGTCAGGAGAAGGTATTACCAGGGCCTCAGGTACTTTTTCGAGGACTACAGGGAGGTCGCCGACAGATGGATCCTCGCCGACAACACCCAGATTCCCTTCACCGTCATTGCCCAGGGGTGGAGGAACAATATGGTAGTGAAAGACAACATCCTCTACGAGAAAATCCGCTCCCAGGCCCAGGAAGTCCGCCAGGCCCAGGAGGAGGGCTGGTTCGGCCATGCCCCGATAAGGGATGTCGAAAGATGACTTTCACCCTCCCACGGGCACATTTTCATCCAAACTTCATAATTGCCAAGGTATGGACAGCAACATTAGAATCGACCCCAATCCCTCCCGCACCTACACTCCCGACAGGATAGAGTCCCTCGGGGAGAGGGAGATATTCGTATTCGGAAGCAACCTAAGGGGGGCACACGCAGGAGGTGCCGCCCGCATCGCAAAGCAAAAGTTCGGGGCCATCTGGGGACAGGGCGTCGGGCTGCAGGGACACAGCTACGCCATCCCCACAATGCAAGGCGGGGTACAGACCATCCGCCCGTACACCGATGAGTTCATCTCCTTTGCCTCCTCCCATCCGGAGCTCACTTTCCTTGTCACCCGCATTGGCTGCGGAATAGCGGGCTTTACGGACAGACAGATCGCTCCCCTTTTCGAGAAGGCTCTGCCGCTTCGAAATGTAATCCTCCCGCGGGAGTTCGTCCGCTGCCTCCTCGGGGAGATGTAAAGAAGTTCCCAACAACAAACACGAAATGATTATTCAATTAAATTATTGATATCCTTAAATTATTGATATCC
>CAJOLJ010000053.1 GCA_905235445.1 uncultured Bacteroidales bacterium | reverse complement strand
ACCCCAATGCCCTCTGATACAGGAAGTTATCCACTCAATGTCTGTCAGGCTGCTGATATAGTACCTTATTTCAGGCACATTACTTTTACCGGTTATGTTGTTAGTGCAGGTCTTCATATAGCACACGATAGACTTAATACCTTCCCATTCGGAAAATTTTCCTTTCCGCTGTGCCAGAGTAAGGGGCATCACATAGAACTCGCGCTGTTCAAGTTGGTTGTGGGATATCTCAGCGGCATATAAATAGTTCTTCTCCGAACCTTTCATGCTTTGCATCTTATCCGAAGTGAACATTGATATCACCTCGTCGAGGAGCTTGCCCTGGTTTCCTTTGAGGCCTCCAAGGTAATCGCCTTTCCCCGAGACGATGATGCTGATTGTCTTTTTCTGGGTGTGCAATGCATCAAAGGTTACTATCGTGTTTCGGAGGTTCATCTTGCCCAGCAGCTCTTGTGCAACTGGGATCTCGTTGGTCTTTTCCTCTATCGCCTGGGACATGATGCATATGTCTGAGGTGGTGTTGTAGATGTTGAGGGACTGGAGATTGCGGATGGTTTGCCCATCGTCCTTAAGGCCCACGCCGGTACCCCTCAACTCCTTCCCGTCCACGCATAGGTGGGTGTACCCGTGGGGCTGAAGGCCCAATGCCATCCTTAGGGAGTTGTCGGATGCGTAGAGCACCTCGACGAGTACCTTGTTCATCTCTTCCGGCTTCAAGACCCCCAGGATGCCTGAAGCAGTCATGGCTGGGGACCCTGTCATATACGAAGAAGAGCTTGCGGTACAGCTTGTGATGGATCTCCCAGAACTTCTGCATCTCATTGTAGCCTTGCGCACCCCCGAGGACGGCAAGGAATATCATCAGTATCAGGTGACTCAACAGGTATTTCGTCTTCTTCTTGCACCTGGAGTCCTCAGCCGCGGAGAAGATTTTTATCAGTCTCCTGTAGGCCTTCATGTGATGCCCTATCGACAGTGGCACAAAATTGATCTCTTGTCCCTTCAGGAGGTCGGCGATCATCGCCATCGTTGTTTTCTCTTCCATGTCTGTTTTATTGTTTTGTCTATGTTATTCAGATACTTGCTCTCGCTTTCCTCGCTTCTTCCCGCTCTTCACCTCGTCAATGAAGAAGTCTAATCCATACTTGGAGGCCAACACCTCGAGTTCCGAGGGCACGTCCCCGATATGCCACCCGCCGTTGACATGAACAGCGTAGACATCACGGGAAAGATCCATGACCCTCTCTTTATCCTCGCCCAGGCGCATGGCAAGCAGGGACTTCATCTGCACCTGTATTCTTTTGAGCGCCTTGGACTCCTCTTCCGACATCTCGTGCGTCATGTCGACGCCCGGCCATGCGACGCTCAACCAACTGCCGGCATAGCCGTCCCGGTCGTCCCTGCCCTCCAGGGATAGAAGGGCACGGGCATATAAGAGCTTATGGTCCAAGCCCTTGCTCTTCGGGTCCAGCCTCAGGTGGGAGCAGAACTTCTCCGCAACCACCCAGAGCCCATATCTGCGAACTTCGATGCCCGAACGGACGGGAGGTCTCGAAGGAATCAAACCGTCCTTCTCGGTAACTATCCCCAGATACTCGTCGCACCTGAACACGGGGCTTTTTTTGCCCGGGACACGTTCCGAGTGCCCGCGGTATAGGGCATAACCGTTCTTCTTCTTGGAAACGTATACCCCCTTGGTCTTGTATGGCATCAGCCATTCTGGATAATTCGCCATAGTCTGTCCTTTATGTGTATTAAATGCAATTTAATACAAAGGTAGCAAACTTTGGCGATACGGCAAAAAAAACACCGGGAAAATGGCCATTTCTCGGTGCTTTTAATCAAAAGTCGTTTGGGGGCGGTTCAGATACTCAGTTTGTTCCAAAAAATCATACGTCTGTCCTACCCCACTGCGGGGACTCACCGTCGGATGGGTTGAATGCGCCTTGGCTGCGTGCGAAGGGCAGTGACCTCCCATACTTCGCAATAGTTGTGAAAAGGGATGCCCGGGGGTAAAAAAGACTTGTGCCTGTCAGATAAGTTTACTAACTTTGAAAACTCAATAACCGCATTATTCATGAAAAGAATCGCAGCACTTCTTATGGTCTCCCTCCTTGTGTTCTCTTCCTGCGGAGGCGGGGATGACCCGGACGATCCCATAACCCCGGTAACTCCGGATCCGGGAGGCAACAACGGGGAGGATAAACCAGAACAGCCCACCGTGGAATATGGAACCCTCAAGTCTTACATCGACCGCACCAAGCATCCCGACTTTAAGTTTGGCGTGGCCATGGCCGCCTGGGAGTTCACTTCCAGTGGCGACATGCGTTCCATCGCCCTGGACAATTTCGACAACATGACCGCCGGAAACGAGATGAAGTACGGCTCCATCGTCAGGGACAATGGCTCCATGGACTTCACCACGGTTAAGAACCTCATATCCAATGCCAAGGCCGCCGGGTTCGGGATATACGGCCACAATCTCGCATGGCATTCCCAGCAGAATGTCACCTACCTCAGTGGCCTGCTCGGGGACGTGGCCGTCGAAGGTTCCTCCGAGAGTACGACATCTCTCATAAAGAACCCTGACTGCGAGGGAAGCGACCTCTCAAGCTACCTCATGAAAGTGGACCGTGGGACCTTCCAGGCTCCCGAAGTCGTAGCTCCCGGTGCCGACGGCACGGGCCATGCCCTCAGGGTCCCTGCCACGGCCAAGGTCGAGGAGAACTGGGACAACCAGTTCTTCATCACCTCCGAGCATACTTTCGTCAAGGGAGAGCACTACACCCTCACCATGAAAATAAAGGCCGACAAGGCAGCCACGGTGGATATGAACGCCCATGGTGCGCCCGGATCCTACATCCACTATGCAATAGGCGGGAACCAGATGACCTTCACGACCGAGTGGAAGGATTTCAAGTTCGAGGGCACCATAGAATCCGAGGCGGCGGGAACAAAGACCATCGCCTGGAACCTAAATGCCTTCGCCGAGGCCAACAACTATTATTTCGATAATATCCAGTGGACGGTCACTACCCAGTACAGCGGCACCAGGCCCCAGACCCCACAGGAGAAGAGCGATACCCTGGTCTATGCGATGGACAGATGGATCAGCGCTGCGATGGAAGCCTGCGGGGGCTACGTAACCGACTGGGACGTGGTGAACGAGGCCATATCCGGTAGCGGGGACGACGGGTCGGGCAACTACGCCCTCCAGCACGGCTCCGATGCCAACAATTTCTTCTGGCAGGACTACATGGGTGATGAACTGTATGTAAGAAAGGCAGTCGAACTGGCGAGGAAGTACTTCGCCCAGTACGGCGGGGACCCCGCCAAGCTGAAACTCTTCGTCAACGATTACAATCTCGAAGGCGACTGGGACAACAACAAGAAATGCACGAGCCTCGTGAACTGGGTCAAGAAATGGGAGGCGGACGGCCTCACCGTCATTGACGGGATCGGAACCCAGATGCACGTCTCCTGCAGCACCAACCCCACCATCCAGGCAAGCCGGGAGAAAGCGGTTGAGAACATGTTCAAGATACTGGCCGCTTCGGGCAAGCTCATAAAGATCACCGAACTTGACGTAGGGATTACCGACAATTCCGGCAAGGCCATAATGACCACAGCTGCCTCCGAAGCCAATCTCAAGGCCATAGCAGAATACTACAAGTTCATAATAAACAAGTATTTCGAGATTATCCCCAAGGCCCAGCAGTTCGGCATCACCGTCTGGTCTCCCATCGACAGCCCGAAGGACTCCTACTGGAGGGCGGGTGAACCCATCGGACTTTGGGACCAGCATTACAAGAGGAAAGTCTCCTATGACGCCGTGGCCGATGCCCTGAAGGCGAACCTCCAGTAAAAAAGGCATAATCCAGGCAATCAGCTCAGTTTTCGGTTCCTCCCCACGGGAGGGACCTTTTTTCATTCCCCACCAATAAACTCATGCCTGAAGGACCTCTCAAGGACGTTACGACTTAGCCCCGTGGGGAGTGGATTCCGTGATAGACCTGGATGAAATGGATAGCCGGACCCCGGAAGAGGGGGATCCAACGTCCCGACGGATTTCTTCCCTGTACCTGCATGCAGGATTTTCAGGTAAGGAACCACAGGAGGGACTATCCCTGGCGGCCCCTCCCCTGTCGCACTGTACGTACCCTGGTCCTGCCCCTCGTCGGGGTTAAAGGCAACGCAAAAATATACAAGAGGCTGGCCCCAAGGGGGTCAGCCTCAATTCGTTCAGGATTGCTGCAAAAGAGTGTTGCTGCAAACTGAAGTGTCATGCGCTAGGGCACGAGAACGATCTTCGTGACCTTCAGGCCATCACCCTGCAGGATGATGGCGGTGTCACTCCATCCGTCCGTCATTTCACCGTTGAGCCAAGCGAGCATGTCTTCCGTGATGGCAACCTCGATAGTCTCGGCGCTGCCGTCCCAGTCGTTGCAACCGACATTGAAGTCTACCCAGTTGGGACTGTTCCACTGGATCTGACCTGTGGTACCGGCTTCCTTGTAGACGATGAACTTGGAACTTGTGGTAAGGCCAAGGGTCTCGATTGCAGGATCTCCGCCACGCATCATGCGAAGCTTGCCGGAGTTCTCACCCCATGAAGGGAAGTAAGGATACTCCAGGAATGCGCTCCTGTCTTCGTACATGGTGAAGGATGCTATATCGATTTCCTTCGGGCCATTGTCTCCGCCTTCCTCAACCCAGACTTCCTCCTGGAAGTAAAGCTCGAGAGGTGTGTACCTGTCACCGGTGAAGAGCAGGTGCTGTTCATCGATCATGTCGACGATGGGATCTCCCGTGAGGTTGACTTCCAGGGAGAAGGTCCCGTCCCCGTTGTCGAGGATCCTCTCATTGCCCATGTAGATGTCGTCCCCGGTCCAGGTGCGGCTCCACCATCCTGTGGTGACGCGGATCTGGGGATCGCCGTCCGCAAACAGCATGTAGAAGGTTCCCGTCTTAATCTTGTCCCAGGTCTCCTGGGGGAACGTGGTGATGCACTCATTGTTCCCGTCGTGGCCGTCCAGGCCGAAGCGGTATGTTCCGTTCCAGGAGACTGCACCGCTTCCCTCATTCTTCCAGATGGAAGTCTTGACAATCTCCATGTGGCCACCGCCACCTACCCAGACGTCCTCGGAGAAGTACAGGTTCAGAGGTGTGTACCTGTCTCCTGTGAAGAGCAGGTGCTGGTCATCGATAAGGTCAACGATGGGATCTCCCGTGAGGTTGACCTCCAGGGAGAAGGTCCCGTCCCCGTTGTCGATGATCTTCTCATTGCCCATGAAGATGTCGCCCCCGGTCCAGGTGGTGCTCCACCATCCTGTGGTGACGCGGATCTGAGGATCGGTATCGGCGAAGGTCATGTAGAAGGTCTCGGTCTTGATCTTGTCCCAGATTTCCTGCGGGAATGTGGTGATGCACTCATTGTTCCCGTCATGGCCGTCCAGGCCGAAGCGGTATGTCCCGTTCCAGGAAACTGCACCGGCGCCGGGATTCTCCCAGAATACGTTCTTGACCGTCTCCCAGTGACCGCCCTCGACAGCTGCCTCATACTCGTACTCAGGCATATCGAAAGTCTGGCCGTTGATGGTATTCACCTTGCCTACGAAGGCGCCCGTGAATACTTTCTTGGGGACGATAATGATGATTGTGCTGGTTCCCTTGCGGTAGAAGTTCTCATGGGTGACGACCATGGGGTTGCCGTCCTCATCGAGGAACTCCACGCTGTTTATGAACTCCAGGTCCTTGCCGTAGATGGTGATCTGCTCACCGCCGGTAACGGTCTCCCCGGCTTCCCTGGAGTATCCTGAGATGGAGGGATGACCGACTGTGAGAGTCTGGGGAGCCTCGGCCTCCTCACCCTGGGCCCTGACCAGGAGCTTACCTCCCTCGTCAGCGATTCCCCCGGGTGTGGTGACACGGATCATCTCGTTGCTGACCAGCTCGAAAGAGGTGGTGCTGACATTGTTGGGGAATACAATCTCGGTAACCTTCGACAGGTCGGATCCGTTGATGGTAATGGGCTGCCCGGCGACCACCTTGGTCGGGAAGAACACCTTGATGCCAAGCCCGATATCGGCGGATTCATTTTCCTCGGCAATCTCGCAGCCCGTGAAGGAAGCCATCAGGGCGACTGCCAGGGACAGGCCTAAATATTTGAATATATTCTTCATTTTGAATTCATTTAAATGTTAGACTACCATCCGGGATTCTGGGTGAGGTTCGGGTTCTTCTTGATTTCCGTCTGGGGGATGGGATAGAAGTAGTACTTGTTGTCCCATGCCCGGCGGTTAAGGGTAGTGCGGGTCAGCTGCATGGTGCTGCTGATGGTGGCACCCTCAACTTTGGAGAAGTACTTGGGACCCTTCTTCCAGCGCCTGACATCCCAGAAACGGTGGTTCTCGAAAGCGAGTTCCACGAGCCTCTCCCTCTCGTAGCGCTCGACCCATGCCTCGCCGTCTTCCGTGAACTTGGGCATCTGGATGTCGGAGCGGTTGCGGAGCACGTTGACGGCTTCGTTCGCGGTCATGCCGTAGGTGGCGTCATTGGCGCTGCCGGTGGCGTTGAAAACGGCCTCTGCATAGTCGAGGTAGAATTCCCCGAGGCGGAAGATTATCCAGGTGTGGCGGCGGCTCGTCTGGTTGTCCGCAGTGGTGACGCAGGAACCGTCGACATACTTCCTCAGATAGTAGCCGGTCGGGGTTGCACCGTACTTGGGAGAGGCGTTGAAACCGCCCTGGAAGGTCTCGATGGTCTTCTTCTGGGAACCGTTGGAAGGCCAGTCGTCGCCGTTCTTCACGACAGTGAGGGCGAAACGGGGGTCAAGTCCCTCGTAAGGGTCCACGCCGCTTGCGAGGTTGATGGAGCCGGGATGGCGCTCTCCGAAGGTCTCGCCGTTGTCCTGGTACTCGTACTGGTCCACGAAAGTCTGGGTGGGGCAGTTGCCGGAGGAACCGTTCTCCACGCCGACGGGGTAGTTGGCCATCTCGAAGGAGTTGCTCTCCCCTCTTCCAAGCCCGAAGATGAGCTCGGGGTTGTAGAAAGCGTCATGGCCCCAGAGGGAACCGTAGGCACTGAGCTTGAGTCCCCAGGTGGAGGCGTTGTCGAGGATGTACTTGCAGGCCTTGGCGGCCTCGTCCCATTTGGACTTGTCGCCGGAGGTGTTGAACAGGGGTGATGCCGCATACAGCAGGGTGCGGGCCTTCAGTGCGTAGCAGGCGACCTTGGTGGCGCGGCCTATCTCGCCTCCGACCTCGGTCGTGTAGGATACCGGCAGGTAAGGAGCCACTGCGTCCAGTTCATCGACGATGAACTTCACGATCTTGTCGGCTGAGGTACGGGTGATGGAGTTGGCCTGGGCATTGGTGAGGGTCGTGGTCACCAGGGGAACGTCTCCGTAGGTGCGGAAGAGCTCGAAATAGAAGTAAGCCCTCAGGAAGCGAAGCTCGTAGGGGAAGAGTTCCAGCTGCTGGACCCAGTTGTTGTAGTCGGGGTTGTACTTCCATTCGGAGATGTCCGCCTGCTCTATCTTCTCCATGTACATGCAGACATCCGCGATGGCCGTGTAGCACTTGGACCAGATCCTCGAATAGGGGTTGGCTGCGCTCCATCCGCCGTTCACGTAGTTGTTTATCGCACCGGTCTCCAGGGCGTACTGGGCCTCGTCGGTGGCGCCGTCGGTGGCGCCGGCGAGGAAGTAGGCGCTGTTGGAGGCGAACTCGTTGTTGTAGATCTGTGCGTAAACGTCGAATACCATATTCTTTATACCGTTCTCATAGTATTCGTATGTCCATGCCTCATCGCGCGTATTCTGCTCGGTGTAGTTGAGGTCAGCGCACGCAGCAGGGATTACACAGGCGAGAACGAATAAAACTATTTTATCCAATTTCATAATTCAATCGCTTTTTAGAATACTATGGAAAGACCCATGTTGACGGCTTTCATCACAGGGTAGCCGGTGTTGAGGTTCTCTGCATCCATTGTGGAGATATTGTCCAAGGAGAGGAGATTCTGGCCCTGGACATAAATCTTGGCATCGGATACCTTCATGCGGCCAAGAAGCGAAGCGGGAAGCTTGTAGTAGACCTCGCAGTCACGCAGTTTCAGCCAGTTCACGTTGCGGAACCAGATGGTGGACTGCTGGGTGTTGTTGGCTACGTTGGTCGTGGACAGGCGAGGATACGTGGCCTTTGCGCCGGCTACGTCGTAGCAGTTGCGGTAGTACTCCCTGGAGAGGTTGCGGTTCTCTGAGAGGGCTCCCCAGACGCCGTCCACGTACATGATGTTCTTGATCTGGTCGCTTCCGTACTGGAAGGAGGCGTTCATTCCGAATCCCTTGTACTCGAACCCGAAGTTGAAGCCAAGGTTGAAGGAAGGGAAGGCGGTGCCGGTGTCCATGGAGACGACGTCGTTCTCATTGATCACGCCGTCCTTGTTGATGTCCTGGTACTTGATGTCACCGACCTTGACCTGTCCGAACTCCTGGAGGGGACTGTTGTCGATTTCCGCCTGGCTGCCGAAGAAGCCGAGGGCCACGAGACCGCGTGCGGCATCGGCGGGAGTTCCGATAATGGAGAGGTTCGGGTATACGGGAGTCTCGATCCACTCGAGGATCCGGTTCCTGTAGGCGGATGCGAGCACCCCGAAGTTGATGTTCAGGCCGGAGGCCGTTGTCTCGGCGAAGCGGAAGCCGCCCTCGAGACCGTAGCTGGCAACGACTCCCTTGTCATCGTAGGAGGACTGGATACCGACAACGTCGGAGTTCAGGGAACCTGCGCTGACCAGGATGTTCCGCCTCTGCTGATAGAAAGCGTCGATGGTGAAATCCAGGCACTGGGCCATCCTGATGTCCATACCGATGTTGCCCTTGTAGGCTGCCTCCTGCTTGAAGTCGGTCGTAGGGAACTGGGTCAGGAAAGCTCCCCAGGAGTTCTGGAAGTTCGGACCGTACCAGAACTGGCCGTGGGAGGAGTTCCACTGTGCGAGCCACAGTCCGGCGACGGGTACATAGTCGGTATGCTGGATGCCTGCGGAGAGGCGGAGCTTCCCGTAGTTGAACATGTCGGAGGAGGGGTCATTCGCGAAAACGTATCCAAGTCCGACGGTCGGAGAGAAGGCCCACTTGGCAGGATAGGAACGGTTGGAGCCGTTGGCCGCCAGGAAGATGTCCACAAGGAGTTTCTCGGCATGGTCGTAGTGGGCGGCGAGCTGGTAGTTCTGGCGGTACCAGGTGTTGGACTGGCCGTCGCGGATCTCGCTCTTCATGTTGTAGTTGAGGTTCCAGGAGATGTTGTCCCCGTTGCTGAACTGGTGGGCGTATTTCAGTCCGGCATTCACCGTACCGATTCTCCACTGGGTGTCGACCCAGTGATTGAAAACGAGCTTGTCCTCGACTGTTCCCATCACGGCGGTCTGCATTACCCCGCTCCCGTCATAATAGTTCCAGCCGTACTGGTAGCCCTTGGAACGCCTCTCGACTGTGTTGGAGGCATTGTCGTAGGAACCTCCCGCATAGAACTTGAGTCCCTTCAGGATGAAGTCGAGGTCCTGCTCCAGGGTGATGTCAGCCCAGATCTGGCGCTGGTGGGTCTTCTGGAAACCCGTTCCCGTCGCCTTGGCCACCAGGTTGAAGTCACCGTAGGTCTGGCTACCTCCCCATACGCCATCCGTGATGGAACCGTCGGCATTGGTGATGGGGGAAGTCTTGATGGGGAACGCAAGTGCGGGAACCTTGTACAAGTGCCACCACGCATCGTTGGAATTCATGTTGGGGACGCCGTTGGTCTCCATGAAGATGGCGAGGATGTTGGTACGGACCCTCGTGCTCTTGGTGACCTGGAAATCGACGTTCGTACGGATATTGGCCTTGGAATACCTCAGCTGGGAGTTCCAGTCCCCCTGGTCGGGGTTCTTGTACAGGCCGCTTGCGTCGGTATAGTTGAGCTGCGAATAGTACTGGACATTCTCGGAGCCGCCGTACATGGAAATGAAGGCGTCGGTCTCGCTTGCGGTATTCTTGAAGACCTCTTCCTTCCAGTTCACGTTCGGATAGACATAGGGGTCGGAACCGTCGCGGAATTTCTCCAGCTCGGCATTGGTGTAGGCGGGGGCGTTGCCGTCATTGACCCTGGCTATGTTCAGGGCGTTGGCATAATCGTATGCGCTGACCATCGGGGCGGACTGGGGGTCGAACTGGAACTTGTGGGAGGCGCCGGCCTTGAAATGGAACCCGGACTCGGGTTTGCCGCGCTTTGTCTTCACAAGCAGGACTCCGTTGATTCCCTCGTGTCCGTACAGGGCCACCGCCGCGGCATCCCTCAGGACTGTGACGCTTTCGACCTCCTCAACGGAGAGTCGGTCAATGGGACGCTCTATGCCGTCTACGAGGATCAGGATGTCCCTTTCCCCAGTAGTCTGGACGCCACGGATGTTGAATGAGGCTCCCCTGCCTTCTTCTCCCTTGAAACCGGTGTTCTGGAGGGCGGTCAGGCCGAGAAGTTTTCCGTAGAGAGCATCGGCGAGGCTGATGGCGGAAGTGCGGCCAAGCTCCTCGGCGGTGATGGTGTAGGTCGCCGCGGTCGTGAGGAATTCCGAACTCTCGACACCATAGCCGAGATCCACCGTCTGGGCCTTCTTATCGCTCAGGGTAACTTGAGCGTTAGTGGTCACAGGCACGGCGCAGAATCCCAGCAGGCTTATAATAAGTATATTGCGTAATTTCATAATCTTGATGATTTCTATTTGTTACCAACCAGGATTCTGAGTGAGACCATACCCTTTCTGGACTTCGATGCGGGAGACGGGGTCGAGATACCACTTATTGGTCCAGTAGCCCGCATCCCACCAGCGACGCCTTCCGTTTGAAATCTCGACCTTCTCATACTCGAACTTGGGCCAAGGGGTACTGGGATCCCAAGAACGGTCCTCGCTGTCGTCCAGACGGTTTCCAGCGGAATCGAGACGGTATATCCTGATTTCATGCAGGGGCTTGGTGAAGAGGTCCTGACGCATGCGGCGAATCATGTCGTAGATGCGGTCACCGCACTCTGCGCCGATTTCGCAGTTGCGCTCGCGGAGTATCTCGTTGATGAGGTTCTCCTTGTTGGAAGTGAGGTTCAGCTGAGGGTTCATCTGCTCGAGGCGACCCAGGCCCACGCGGCTGCGGACCACATGCAGGTCATCGAGGGCTCCGGCAAGGTCACCTGTCTCGGCACGTGCCTCGGCACGGATGAGGTAAACTTCGGCGAGGCGGATGTAGGCGCAACCGATGTACTCGTCATCGTAGCGGCTTCCTCCGTAGTAGTCGAGCAGCCATTTGAACTTGCAGAAACCGGAGGCCACGTCGTCGGAATTGTTGAAGTTGCTGTTGTACTTCAGTGCGCCGCCCCACCATGTATCATTATAGGTGGAACCGGCATAGTCGAATCCTGCGGGCAGGGACTGCCTGGGGACTACGACGGTCTCGTATAGACGGGGGTCGCGGTCCGCGTACATGTCAATGCCGCTGGGGTTGTTGCCGGGACCGTACAGGCCCTCATAGGGGAAGTCCCGCCCGTCGGCCATTCCGAAGCACTCGACAAGCTCGTTCGTGGGGACGGCACCTCCCTGGCGGAGGCAGTCCAGCGCGAAGCCTCTCCAGCCCCAGCCCCAGCCGCCGTCGGACAGGGTGAGAGTGGGATGGGCGTCGAATATCTTCTCGTGATGGGTCTCGTCATTGCGGTACCTGTAAGCCCTGCGGTAGGCGGTGCGGTAACCGGCCTCGTCCATGGACGTGGGCTGGACCAGCTGGTAGTAGTCGCCGTTGGCCGCATTGTCATCGAAGAAATCGTTGCAGGCCTGCAGGCAGCGGTTCCACAGGGTGGGATCCTCCTTGCCGAACCAGACATGCTCGATGTTAGTGAACTCGGTGGTCTTGTCGGGGGTGTACTCCATGTAGGGCTTGGAGTTGTTGAACAGGGGGGATGCTGCGAACATCCACACTTTTGCCCTGAGGGCCCTTGCGGAAGCCCTGGTGAGACGACCTGACCACTGGCCTATGTCCGCATTGGGAACATTCCAGATGAAGCCGGGCTCCTTGATGGCGCAGTTGATAAGGGAGTCGATGAATTCCACGGTCTCCCATGCGGTGGAACGTCCGCCGGTGAACTCCTCGCCGACCTCGTAGGCCTTCTTGGTGAGGCACAGTCCGCCGAAGTTGCGGAAGGCGTCGAAGTAGCGGCTGGCCATGATGGTGTAGGCCTCGCCCTTGAGGCGGCTCTTCTCGTCCTCGGACATGTCGGGGACGGAGTCTATGTTCTCTATGAGCTGCCAGCACTTGCGGACGGTCTCGTAGATGGATACCCTTCCTCCGGCGTCGGAGTCGAGTCCGCCCTTGGTGGAATAGGAGAATTTGCCCTGGAAGTTACCGTTATCGGTGTCCTGGGCATCCTCGGTGAGGTTGCCGGGATAGTAGCTCTGCTTGGGGCCTCCCCACGAAACATAGCAGTGGTAGGAGTCGGAGAGCACGTCGATGGGCGCCCCGTTCATCATGTTCCCGGAAGTGTATGTGCAGTAGAGCTGTCCGTAGGCGCTCCACAGGAAATTGCGGGTGTATTCAGCGCTGCTGAACACGGTCTCGATGTTCACGTCGACGCCAGGGGCCTTCTCCAGGAAGGCATCGCCCACGGCAAGTTTGTCGACGCAAGCGGTCACACCGAAGACGCAGGCAATCCCAAGAACCAGTATATAATTGAAAATCTTTTTCATATTCGCACGTGAATTAGAAGTTAATCTGGGCTCCTATGTTGACGACCCTGGTCATAGGGTAGCGCACACCGAAGTCGAGTCCCGAACCGGGGGCCTCAGGGTCGTTGCCCTTGAAGTCAGCGAAGGTGAGGAGGTTCTGGCCCGATACATAGATCCTGGCATAATTGAAGAAGTCGAGGTTCTTGACATTGCGGAAGGTATAGCCGATCTCGACGTTCTTCAGACGGATGTACTTGGAGTCGATGACCCATGCCTGGGAGTCGCGGTTGTTGTGCACCCTGTTGGTGAAGGAGATCCTGGGCAGGATTGCATTGGGATTGTCCTCCGTCCAGGAGTTGTCGGCAACCCACTGGGTGAGGGCGGAGGTGTTGGTGGAACCGAACTGGTCGCGGAAGTATCCGTTCAGCTGGCGGCTCACGTGGTCCGCTCCCGTCCACAGCATGGACACATCAAGGCCCTTCCAATGGAAGGAGGCATTCAGGGCGAATGTTATCTCAGGATTGCTGGTGTAGCCCAGGGGCTTCTGGTCGTTCTGGTCGACGATGCCGTCGCCGTTGAGGTCGACGTACACGGCGTCACCGTACTTCAGTTCGATGTTCTGGTCGGGCATATCCGTGCCGTATTTCGCTTTATAGCGCTCCTCGGTACCCTCCTGGTAGAACTCGAAGAGGTCATATCCGAAGCCCTGGCCTACGGGGAGGCCGGTGCGGCGCAGGTAGTCGTACATGGGCGGGACCTCGAGCATCTCGATGACCTTGTTGCGGGCGAAGGAGAAGTTCGGGGAGATGGAGTAGCGCACGTCCCCTATCTTGTCCTCCCAGTTGATGGTAACCTCGTAACCGTGGTTCTTCACCCGGCCCTCATTGACGTAGCTTGCAGGAAGCGAAGTGACTGCGGGGAGGGTGGAGCCGTTGTTGACGAGGATGTCCTTGCGGTCCTCCCAGAAGAAGTCGACGTATGCATGCAGGCGGTCCTTGAAGAATGCGGCATCCAGACCGACATTGATCTTGCTGGCGGTCTCCCAGGTAACGTTGGGGTTACCGGAGGTGAGCTCCTTGACTGCCTGGAGCCAGCCGCCGCTGGTTCCGAAGTTGGCTCCCCTCCTCTGGGGGTTCACCGTCGTCGCACCCGTGTAGAACTGCCATGCACCGGGCAGGTACAGGAAGCGGGCTCCGTTGGTGCTGTCGTTTCCTACGAGTCCCCACGAACCGCGGAACTTGAGGTATCCTATGAAAGGCTTGATGGGCTCCCACCACTCCTCTGCGGAAGGTATCCAACCAAGGGAGATGGACGGGAACAGGCCGTAGCGCTTGCCGGGGGCGAAGTTCTCGGAACCGTTGTAGCCGATGTTGAAGTCGAGCAGGTACTTGGTATCGTAGTCATAGGTGACACGTCCGACCAGGCCTACGTATCCCTTCGGGATGGACTGATAGAGGCTGTTGTCGGAATCCCAGGGATAGTAGGATTTGCTCTGGTTGTAAAGGAGCAGCCCCGTGAGGTTGTGCTTTCCGAAGCGCCTCACATAGTCGAAGCTGGCCTCTGCGTACCAGTTGCGGTTACCCCATTTGGACTCGCTGTATGGAGTGGGCCAGGTGACGTTCTCCTTGCGGAGGACCTCCTCGCCGTTCACTATGGTGGCGACGTATGTGACACCCGTACCGAAACCGTTCTCGCGGTTCTTCTGGGCGGTGTAGTCTGAGTTGTAGGAAGCCTTGACCTTGAAATCGAGTCCCTTGAGGAGGAAACCGAGGTCGAGCTTGTACTGGATATCGAAGTTCAGCACGTTGGTGCTCTCGTTCACGTAACCGAGTCCGTAGTAGTTGGAGAGAGCGTCACGGTCGAAGGGACCCACGAGGTTCTCGTCAGAAACGATGTGACGTCCCAGCTCGTCTATACCGCTACCGGCATAGGGGGTAGCGCCCTGGAGATAGCGGAAGAGGAAGCCCTCGCCGCCTCCCATCGTGTTGCGCTCCTGCATGCGGCCACCGAGGGTCAGTGACAGCTGGCTGCGCTTCGAGACATCTATATCGAGGTTGGCACGGTAGTTAAGACGGCTGTAGTCGAAGGTCTCGTGCTTGTTGGAGGAGAAAGTCTTGAAGAGGGAGTCCTGGTTCAGGAAACCGGCCGACACGAAGTAGCGGACCCTCTCGGTTCCTCCGTTGACATTCACGTTTGCCTGCTCCTGCCATGCGGAATCGTTCATGATGTAGTTGATCCAGTCCATGTTGGGGAAGGTCTTGGGCATGTCCCCCGTGCGGAAATGCTCCATGACGTCCTGGCTGAAGCGGATGCCGGTGTCAGTGTACTTGGAGTAGTCGTCGATCTTCACTGAACCGGGCCACTGGCTCATGGGCAGGGCGTCGGTAATGGCAGTGTAGTTCCACATCTGGCCATAAGTATAGGAATCGGCGAAGTCGATGAACTTGGAGATTGTCTGGACGGCTGCGGAAGCGGATGCGGTGACGGAGGCCTTTCCTACGGAACCGCGCTTGGTGGTTACGAGGATGACGCCGTTTGCACCCCTCACACCGAACACTGCGGTTGCGGATGCGTCCTTCAGGACGGATATGCTCTCGATTTCATTGGGGTCCAACTGTGAGAATGAACGCTCGACGCCGTCGACCAGCACCAGGGGCTCGGCACTGTTCAGGGAGCCGACGCCACGGATTCGGATGACAGGCTCATCTGCGCCAGGCATACCGGAAGGCTGGACTGCGGAAACGCCGGGGAGCTGTCCCTGGAGGGCGTTCGCGGCATTGGCCACAGGAGCCTTGAGGAGGCTTTCACCGCTCACCGCGGACACGGCACCGGTGATGGTCACCTTCTTTTGCTGACCGTAGGCGACGACGACCGCATCCTCGAGAAGTGTGGAATCGGGTACCAGAGTGACGTTTATGACAGCTCCGGTAACAGGGACCTCCTGGGTGATGTAGCCGACGCAGGAGATTTCGAGGATGGCGCCATTGGGGACGGATGGAAGCATGAAATTTCCATCCAAGTCAGTGATAACTCCGCTCGTGGTCCCTTGGATGACCACTCCGGCTCCGATCAACCCCGCTCCCGTTTCATCCAGCACCTTTCCCTGCACGCGCAGGTTCTGGGCGAAAGAGAGATCGGGCAGAAGGAGCAGAAGCGCCAAAAGACCGAACAGAAAAGATGATTTTTTACTTTTCATCATTTTTGGGTTAAAAGTAGAAGAATGTTTTTGTTTGAAAATCTTTCTTGATCGTGTGGGTTCCCTGAGTGTGAACCCACTGAATCAAACGGTGGTTGTGGTAGTGGTTGTGGTAATTTTCTTTTTGGCGTAATTCGGTTGTGTTGTTATTATTAGTTAATATTTGTTGGATTTTGGATTTTCGGTCCTGTGAAGAGTGTAGCAGGGAATGTGTTATGGTCAGATGGGTGGTGTGGGAAAGAATGGAGCCGGTCAGTCCCTGTCCCGGTCAAGGGCGTTTTTGTGCCATGAAAGGTAATTCACTCATGAAAAGTGGTCAAAAAAGTTGTCAAATTATCAGTTGAAAATAGGGTTGCGATGAGCGGGAAGTCATTAGCTTTGTGTACTCGATCGATGTCAAATTTATAAATTTTTCATTATATATTTAAGTAGCAGTACAAAAAATAGCACCCAATTTTAACGAAATTTGGTGGTGTCGGAAGCCTGTCTAGAAGGGTGCTGGCAAAGCCAAAAAATAGTTACATGGGAAAAACTATCAAAAATGTTCCTTATTACTGTCAATTATTCTACCCTTTTCCGAAAAGAATCCCTGGTGAAGCGGAAAACGGGGCCTACCCGTAGGGTAAGAGAGATGAGGATATCTTTTTTTGGTGGAAAGGTGATTTTTTCGGGACAAGTGGCCTCATCCCATGGGGGCAGAGGTGTGCACGGGTGAAGGAACGAAAATCTTAGGCTATTGTTTGAAATAAGTACTGAAGTTAATTGTAAAATACCTATTTAAATAATTGTGCAACATAGAGTGCATCCTTCCCGTGGGAGCACCATGGGAGGATGGAGGAGGGCACAATCGTACGGAGAAGGGAGAGCCTTTCGGAAAGTATGTGGCCGGGCAGAGAGCTTATCTGGCCGAAAAAACAAGTCTACAGGTAGCGAAAATCACCGCTTCCATATTTTGCAGCACTTATACAGAAGGACCCACATGGCTATGACAAGCACCGCAATTGCCACAAGCAGGGGGCCCCGTTGCTTGACGAAAGACAGTAGTGCAATTAGACATCCCACGAGGATGAGCGCACTGGCGTGGATGATGCGAAAGCGACTCCAAGAGTACCCCTCTGTACTTTCAAGCATGAGGTACCTTTTCATGTAGCTTTCCTTCCCTGCGGCCAGGAACAGGAGGGCCCATGCGAGAAGGATGGCACCGAGTATGAGGAATCCTATTTCCATATGTTTTCTCCCGAATTGCTTTGCGAGGATGAGTTCAACTATTCATTCACAAAATTAGGCCGAGGGTGAAATAATGCAATAATCAGTCAAAATATAGCTCAATTAATTCAATCCGCCCTCCCCCTCTTTCTTCGTAGAAGAAATGCCCCTAACTTTACGAAGAAGGCTTTGGTGTTGCACTGTTTTACGCTTTCCCTTCATTGCCGCTATACGGCTTCATACAATTCAAAACAGCCCTCCCGGGGGCAATAAAACACTTAATACAACATGAAAAAGACACTTTCCCTAGTTGCCGTTCTTTCTTTCCTCTGCGTGGCGGCATTCGCCCAGGTGAAGGAAGACTTCGTCCCGTCCCCCAACAACCAGCCGGGCAAACAGTACCCGATGGTGAATTCGGAGCGTTGCGTCCGCGTCCAGGTGTCCGCACCGGATGCCAAGAGGGTCCAGCTGGACATCAGTGCAGTGAAGTATGACCTCGTCAAGAACGAGGATGGTCTCTGGACCGGCGAGTCCGCCCCCCAGGATGAGGGATTCCACTACTATCAGATATGGGTTGACGGAGCTGCGGTTCCCGATCCGGGCAGCCTGTACTACTATGGGGCAAGCCGTTGGGGCAGCGGAATCGACGTGCCAGCGGCAGACCAGGATTTCTACGCCCTCAAGAACGTTCCCCACGGACAGATGAGGGAGATGTACTACTACTCCAAGAGCGGGGAAGGGATGCGTCACTGCTTCGTGTACACTCCCGCCGAATATGACCTCAATCCCACCAAGCGTTATCCCGTCCTCTACCTGCAGCACGGAGGCGGGGAGAATGAGTATGGTTGGCCCCAGCAGGGCAGGACGGCCCTCATTATGGATAACCTCATCGCCGAGGGCAAGGCGGTCCCCTTCATCATCGTGATGGAGAACGGCTCCTGGACTATGCCCAGGAATGCAGCCCCCCAGGGGCAGCGTCCCCAGGCCGGTCAGCGTCCGCCCCAGGGCCAAAGACCTCAAGGTGGCGGAAGGATGGGACTTCCCTCCAACTGGGCCGACGCCTTCAAGAATGTGCTCATCAATGAGACCATCCCCATGATCGATGCCTCTTTCCGTACGATAGCGGATGCGGAGCACCGTGCAATGGCGGGACTTTCCATGGGTGGCATGCAGACCAAGGCCATAGCATTCCCCAACCCTGACGTGTTCGGGTCCATCGGAATCTTCAGCGGCGGACAGATTTCAGTGGAGGAGGCCGCTGCGGTCCCGGGCTTCAAGGAGAAGAACAAACTCATTTTCATGAGCTACGGCAGCCGTGAGATAGAGAGCCGCCAGTTCCCGGGGAACACTCCTGCACAGGATACCGAGGCCCTGTGCAAGGCCGGTTACAATGCCCATATGTATGTCTCTCCCCTCACCGCCCATGAGTGGCAGAGCTGGAGAAGGGCCCTGTACCAGTTCGCACAGCTCCTTTTCAAATAGTGAAATATGAAAAAGTCAGTCATATTCGCCTTGGCCTTGGCGTTCCTTTTTGGCTGCTCCGGCAACAAGGTGCCGAACCCGGTCCTTACCGTGGAGGGAGGACAGATCCAGGGAGTCCTGGGGGATAATCCCGGTGTCTACGTATACAAAGGCATCCCGTATGCCGCACCTCCCATAGGTGAACTCCGCTGGAAGGCTCCCCAGAGCGTCATCCCCTGGGAAGGGGTCCGTCAGTGCGACCGGTTCGGCCATCCCCCCTATCAGAGCGTCCACTATCCAGGTGGCTACACCACGGAGTGGGGCTACGGGGACGAGGCGCCCTACAGCGAGGACTGCCTGTACCTCAATGTCTACACCAAGGCTCCCGGACAGGTGGACAGAAAACTTCCTGTAGCGGTGTGGATTTTCGGAGGCGGCCTTCGTGAAGGCTGGGGTTCGGAACCCGAGTTCTACGGAGAGGAATGGGCAAAGAAGGACGTAGTCCTCGTGACCTTCAACTACCGGGTCGGTGTGTTCGGTTTCTTCACCCATCCGGCTCTTTCAGCTGAAAGCCCCGACCATGTGTCCGGAAACTACGGTTCCCTGGACCAGGTCGCTGTACTCAAGTGGGTGAAAAACAACATCGCACAGTTTGGAGGTGACCCCGAGAATGTGATGGTATTCGGGCAGAGCGCTGGGGCCCGCAGCACAAAGATGCTCTGTGCATCGCCTCTTGCCAAGGGCCTTTTCAACAAGGCAGTCGTCATGAGCGGGAGCGGCCTTACCCTCACTCCCCCGACTCCCCCGCCAGGGCTTCCTCCGATGATGATGGGCGCCGGACAGCTGACCCTCAAGGAATCCGAGGAGCAGACAAAGGTCGTCACCGACTGGGCAGGTCTCACCGATCTCAAGAAACTTCGGGCAGCATCCACCGAGACGATGTTCGCCCTTGGGAACATCTATACCTCGGTCACAGGCAAGCGCAGTCCACTCAACGCATCCCCCATCTGGCCCGTCATTGACGGATACTTCCTTGGCGGGAGCTTCGACGATGCCTGCAAGGACAATACCCTCGCCCATGTGCCTTACATGATGGGATACACGCTGAATGACTCAGGTAACATGGGTCCCGGAATATCCGATTTCGCGCTGAACCGCGAGGCCGTGGGTGACAAGGTGTTCACCTATCAGTTCGCACGTCCCCTGCCTACTGACGGCAGGCCCCGTGTCCTGCAGGGCGCTTTCCACTCCTCTGACCTGTGGTACGTGTTCAAGAGCCTCAAGAACTGCTGGAGGCCCTGGACCGAGGGAGACTGGGACCTTTCCGAGAAGATGCTCACCGCCTGGTCCAACTTCGCCAAGTACGGGGATCCCAACGGTCCAGAGGGCGGGCAGTGGACTCCCTATACCAAGGAGAATCCCAAGTATATGGTATTCAAGCTTGACGAGAATGACATCGAGGCTTCCTCGATGGGAGACCCACTGGTAGCCCCGAGGCCCCCGAGAAGGCCTTAGCATCTTTCCCGGAAGGCTGAAGTGACAACAAGCAGCCAGTTATCGCCGTTCCTGCACAATGAGAGTGTGGGGACGGTTTTTCGCTGCCTCTCCCCTACCATCTTCGTCCGGTAAAAGCCTTCAGTACAAATGGAGAGTATTGCATTAGGCTTGCAAAAACCTTTTTTTGTTCGCCCTTTTCAGGGGCCCTATGGAATCGCTTTTTTGATAAATGCCGCATAGTTTGTATTTTTAACCGGATTTTCTTTCCCCAAGATGCAAGGAATCCCCATGTCCTGCATTTATATTAATGAATGAGGCCCACCCTCCCCGATGTGGAAGGTCCCAGACGTCCAGCCGGGAGGTCTATTTAAAACAGTACAAATTAAAGCACAAATAACCAAGCAAAATCCTTGAGAGGAAATCATATATGACTTGCCTCACGGCGAAGCCATTACCGACCTTTCGAAGTGGATATTTAGATTAGATACTTTCGCACACATTGTGATTGTATCATAATACAGATGCCCTCCGAATGATTGCAACCAGCAACCGGATGCCATCCTTGGTAGCGGTTTCATATGGGTACGGAACAGGTGCGAAGGGGTTCCTGCCTACCATCATCAGTTCCCTCGCTTCGAGTTATCATTTTTAGCTTAACTGCAATAACAATTGCTTTATGAAGAATTCCTATTTCATTGTATTCTTGACGTGCTTAGCGGTCTTGTCTTGCGAAAAGACTACTGAGGTACAAACTCACCTCCCCGATAGCAACGGGACAGCAATCTTCACAAAGTCTTCATCGGTTGATTTGACCGGTGGCATCTATAAGAGATTGTCGCGTCATCTGCCGGAATCTTTGATTGATAGGGAGATTATTTCAATTCAAGTCGTAGAAGAGGATTCTCCCCTTATGTATGTTCTGAACTTCGAGGATGGGTGGGCCATTATGTCAAGCGATATGGATAAGCCTTCAGTAATCGCATATAACGAAGTCGGTCATTTCGATCCTGATAATATAGACAATCCCGAACTCGAATTCTGGTTCGAGATGAGAAAAAATGACCTCAAGTTTACCGGCGAAAGACTTGAGCAGGCATCCTTTCGCAGGCCCGGCGAATCACCTCGGTTAAATATGAGATACTGGTGGGTATTCGAAGTTACCTCGGAGACTGTGCAGACCACAATCATCGACCACGTAGATCACTTGATGAGCACTACTTGGGGGCAAGGTTATCCATGGAACTATAAATGCCCTTATGGTTATAATGTTAACTATGGTTATTGGAGCATATGCCCAACAGGTTGCGTCGCAGTTGCAATGGCCCAGATAATGTACTATCTTCATGGTTATATCGGTAAGCCAACTGGGCTCTACGAAGATGTCGGTTATTATAACAGGTATGACACAACATCATTCTACAGGTCTTCTTATGTGGACCCTTCTTCCAGATGGAGTTCCATGGCACTTAACAAAAACCAGTCCGGGACAGACTATGTCGGTGATTTCATGCTTGATATAGGAAACAGAGTCGGAATGCATTATTTCTTTGACGGTAGCGGAGCAACGACATCTGCTTCACATTATTCCTATTATGGGATTGATTGTAACGAGGCATCTTTTAGCGATACCCTTGTCGTAAATTCCTTGGACAATGGACTTCCTGTCATGATAGATGCTGATCATCATGCATGGGTCATCGACGGCTATTACAAGACTATTAAAACGACATACCGTTCCGGGACATGGCATCGAATTTACGCCGAAGTGCCCGATCCTGAAATTGAGTATGCCTATACTATACCGGAATACGCTGTCTACAATATTTATCCAAATATATATGATGGACAGGTGATGACAGAGACCTTTTCCAGGCCAGAGAACTATTACCTAATGAATTGGGGATGGGATGATACTCCGGCCCAAGTTAATTATAATAATGGTCATTACTCAATGGGCTCAGATTCTTGGAATGTCGGCAATCTTAATTTTACTAGTTCAGGATACATCTTTTATGGCTTTAATTAGTTTCGAGACCGAATTCAAACTATTGAATGTAAAGCATTTGGCTCATACTTACTTAACTTATAGTTTTCTATGAATCGCCTATCTTCTTTTGGGTTTCTGTGTTCTGTCCTTTTCCTATTGTTTGCACCGGATGGAGTATCCTTTGCCCAGGACATAAGCTACTCGACAATCGACAGTTCCTACGTCGAGGGAGCCAGGAACAGGACCTACAGGGGAACCAGTACACTTTACGACATGAAAGACGTCGGGAGGATAGTCTCCGTTGCGGGTATCCCGGACGTGCTTCGCCGGGCATCCACTCTTCCCGGTGTAACCCAGGGTATGGAAGGCACTCTCGGGATGTTTGTAAGGGGATCCTCCATTGGCGGAAGCCAGGTCAGGCTTAACGGTGTCCCCGTCCAGTCCTCCGCTCACCTTATGGGACTTTATTCCATCTTCGATCCAAACATGATAGAGGATGCGAGGTTCTACAGCGGAGGAATAAACCCCGCTTTCGGGAACCTTTCCTCCTCCCTTACGGACATCAGGATGAAAAGTGGGGAGGTTACCCGTCCAGAGACATCCTGGACTTTTTCGCCCTACATGATTGGAGTCTCAAATTCCTTCAAGGTCTTTGGCGATAAAGTGAATGCAAGGACATCGGTGCGCATTTCCCCCTCTTTCCTTCTTTTGAAAGGAGCCTACCAGATTGATGCCATAAAGAACCTTTTCGGCAACATCAGCAACGTCGGGGGATACTCGTATGATTTGTCAGCCCACCTGGACTGGAAGGCCGGGGGAAATGGCAAGTTCGAGATTGTCGTCCTCGCAACCGGAGACAATATTGAGTATACATTCAAGACCGTGGACCGGGGCCTTGACAACATGGCCCAGCTTTTCAAGGTTGGCTATAGCTCTGTCATAGGGAACGGAATAGATATCGATGTGTCTCTGTACGCGACAAACGATGGTAATGGGGCTACCCAGACTTATTATCTGTACAGGACTTCAAGGAAGAAAACCCTCCTGTATCCGCTTATAAGTCAGAAGGAGGACTATACAAAGGTTTCCAACCAGACATACGGAGCCAGATTCCAGGCAAGAAAGACTATGGGAAAGCACCTGTCCATGGAAGGAGGGCTCGAGTACGTTAGACAGGCATTCAATCCAAGGGTCGGTGGTAGCCTGCGAAGACTCATAATTGATGACAGTGCGATCGGGAACAGTTACCTTAATCTATTATCCCTATTTGGAGAGGCCCGTTTCAGACCATCCCAAAGGGTCGATATCGTTGCCGGCTTCAGACCTACCCTCAACCTTTTCCATGGTGGCGGACGCTTCAATTTCGATGCCCACATTCTGTCGGATATCCTCTTTACCGATAGCATCGGTATGGAAGTCTCATTGGACAGGATGGTGCAGTATTCCCATCACCTTGAGGGGATGCCGACGGGATGGTCCAACGACCTCGTCGTCGCATCGGAGAGACTTTTCCCGGAGGAAGTCACACATCAGGCTTACCTAGGCCTGTTCCTTGACAAGGAAATCGGTGGAGGGAATCTTTCCGCCACTCTCGGAGCGTACTATAGGAACATGGACAACATCTTATCCTACAAGTCCGCCAGGAATGTTTTCGGAGTCCAGAGCACCTCCTGGAAGGAGAATGTAGAACTTGGCAAGGGCAGTTCGCGGGGAGTTGAGCTCGGGGTTAACTATAAGGGGAGACTCCTCTCGGTCGATTTGGCCTACACTCTATCCAAAACGGACAGGACCTTCCCGACGGTAAACAAGGGTGAAACATTCCGGTTTCGCTTCGATAGGCCTCACAACCTTAGTCTCGGGGCGAATCTTATAACACACCGAGGTATAAAGGGCTCAAGCCAGAGATTGGGGGTAAGTGGCACTTTTTCCTCCGGAAACCTTATGACGGCTCCCCTTAGTTCATACGAAGGGGCCTGGATTCCATACTTTGATCCGAGGTATATCGAGATAGTCTACCCCGATGATGATGTTCCGTATCGTGGTGACTTTATTCGCAAGAATCCCGCTTTGGGGGATGAATTCTGGAAACTCATCTTCAATCGGACTGAGGGTGGAACAAACATGTTCCGCCTGCCTTACTATTTTAGAATGGATGCCTCTTATACTTTCGAATTCAAGACGGGAAAGAGAAACAACGAACTGTCATTGTCTGTTTACAATCTGACAAACAGGCATAATCCTTATCAATATTTCGAGGAAGATTCAAAATGGAAACAGTTGTCAATATTCCCGATAATGCCCTCGGTCAGATGGTCTATGTCTTGGTAGTTTACACTTGTGAAAAGAAGGGATTATGAAAAAATCATTAAGAGTAATAGCTTTTATCATAATTTGCTGCGTAGGCATTTCTTCCTGCGTGGAGGATGTGGACTTCACCACGGGATACAATAAGCAGATTGTAGTAAACTGCATACTTGTAAATCCTGCCAGAACTCAAACGCTTTTTCTATCATACAATTTACCCATTGGCGAAAACGGGGCGTATGAACCTGTCGGAGAAGTCGAAGCGACCTTGTTTGAAAATGGCACGCCACTTGGTACATTCGAAAGGGTAGATGCGTATAGGTGGAAGATTGATAAAGGCGTTAGGCCTGGCCGTACATACAGAATCGAGATTAAAAACAGTAACGGGGATCTTCTTGCCAAGTCTACTACAACCTTACCACCTGATGAAGTAATTCGTGAAATAAGAGATTCCCCTACGCTACCGGAACGAACTCGCGAATTTTATGAAAGTATTGACAGGGATAAATATAATTTTATACAGGAGACACGATGTGGACCGGTCTGGATAGTATACACATCGCGCAGAAAATTGGACGAAGGTAAAAAGATTGTTTTTCCGGGGATTTGGACGAATCATCCTTATTGGGATGATTTCAACAGCGTCCTAGGCGGGGCCAGTGTCAACGGAGAATCGCTTGGCCTTTTACGTATCGGAAGCACATTGGAATCCAATTCTTCTGATTACCCCTATGTATTTACAATTGGTGATGGCAATGAGAGTCTCATAAGGGGAAATATTCTTTATGTTTCCACAGAACTTGACCAGTACATGAAGGAAGGCTATGAGAGAGCTCTTTCCATCGCATACGGAAGTGATTCTATATTTTCCATGTCGGAGTTTCGTTATTACACAAATATCGAAGGAGGGCTGGGTATTTTTGGCGGAATGCTTGATTATAACCTGTTTGCGGACTGGTTTTGAAATAATTATTATTGGCCTTCAGGACAGCGGTTTGCGAATAATACCACATCCTCCTGTCCCCTCCCCTGGCTTAGCTCATTGTAGTCCCATTTCCAAGGCCCTTGGGGTGACCTGAAACCAGGAATCCAAACTGCCCCCTTGCATGGCGCATAACTGTCGAAGAGAAAAGTGATTGGGAAGCCTTTGGCCACTTCCTGCCATGCTTCCCAATCTTGTTTTTCATTATGTGCGGCCCCTCAAGCATTAAGTGGAGGGGACTACCGGACCATAGGAATGTATCCGCTTTCCTTGATTATTTGCACTCCGGCCTTGCTGTCCATGTAATCATAGAGTTTGTGGGCGAAGGAAGAAGGGTGTTCCGACTTTCTGATGGCAGCGTAGATGTTGGAGCAAAAAGGATATGTCTCCTTCGAGATGGTACTCTCCTGGGGCATCACCCCGTCAATTCTAAGTATTTTGTACTCGTCCAGGTTCCTTACCATCGAGGTGCAGTAGTAGTAGGGAGTGTATCCGATCCCAGCCTTGTCATGGGTAACAGATGCGTATGGGAAAATCATGGACCCGCCAGTGAAAAGCGGGAAATCCTTCATCTTCTCGCCTTTCATAACCAGGGTCTCCATTTTCTCCTGGCTTCCTGAGTCCTGGTCCCTGACGTAGGGATCTATGGCCAGGTCATCTCCGCCCAGCTCCTTCCAGTTGGTAATCTTCCCGGTGTAGATTCCCCGGACCTGACTGCTGGTTATGGTACTGACTGGATTGTCTTTGTTGACAATGAATATGAGGGCATCCTTCGCGATTGGCTTGGTGAGGAGTTCCACACCCTTCTCCTTGCAGTAGACCACCTCGTTCCTGGAAACGTCCCTGGAGTCTATTATGAAATCCACGTTCTCGTCGATGAGGTTCACGTAGGCCCCATGGGAGCCGGAGCACAGGAAGAGCCTTCTCATGTCATCGACAAAGGAAAGGTGTTCCTCGCTTCCCAGCTCAATCCTCTCGGGAAGGTCCCAGAAAACTTTGTAGCTATCCCCAAGTGCCCAGTCCTGCATCCAGTGCCACTTGATGTCCAGGAGGGAATACATCAGTATGTTCCTGAGGGGCGAGGTGCTCGTGGAACAGTCGGTGACGGGGGCATTCTCAAGGGTCATTCCCTCAAGGCTCACATCGCTCCCGTATTCCTTTACATCCACACAGGAGGGGCTAAGAATCAGTGATGAAAGGAGAAGAGCGGAAGCGGCTATGCTTCCTAGGACCTTTCTCAAGTAGTGTGACCGCATGTTCATAATTGCATATTTATGTTTTTTATTCTGGATTGAGACCGCCTCGGGATTCCCCGATCTGCGAAGTGCTTAGGTTCACACTTGTTTTATGACCGGGCACCGTATTACTGTTTTCAGTTTTGAGGGGTCGGTCTTCCTTGGGTCCGAGAGATAGATTTCATGATGGAGACGGGTGGAGTCTATGGCTATTCTGTAGCCCATCTCCGCGGCATAGGCCCTCATCTTACCGATTGTCGAGGGCTCGTTGTCATACGGTCCCATGTGCATGCACTGCACGCACTCCCCTTCATCATACCTAAGGAACTCGACAGGGGAAAAATCACGCTTTTTCTTTCTGGCGGCTTCTTCCCTTGCCCAGAGAACATCTTCTTCCCTTATGAAATCAGGCAGCCGTATCATTGATATGAAATGAAAGGCTTCCTTGTCGGCATAATCAATCTCTCCGCTCTCGGTCCACCACAGCCCTTCCAGGGGCGGGACGCTGTACTCGAAGAACCCCTCGATTCTGTAGCCGCTCTTGTAACTCATCTTGAGGGTGTAGGCTATGGGATAGAGAAGTTCGAGGGACCTTTTGTACTGTCCGTCCTCTTCGTTGGGATTGCCTTGTCCCCGTACTGCCAGATAGTTAAGCGGAGGAACGGTTACGATGGAGGGACTATCCTTTGGAAGATAGAACTCCTTGAACTCTTTCTTGAAATCAAATGCCATGTCGCTGAGTTGGATGTAAGTGAACAATGAACTGGGATGGTGCAATGTCCTGCATCATAAATGCAGAAGCAGGGCATTTCTTGCATGAGGCAGGTGAATGTTTTTTAAACGTTAATTTCTGACTTTTTGTTAACGGAAGAATATTTTTGCCAATATTTTCGGCAAAAGATTACATATTGAGATGCTTGTGAATAACTAAATTAATACATATATCTATTGGCTTAGTCCACTTTCAATCAGACGATATGCATACCTGTACCTCTACTTTCATGTAAAGGCACAGATATTAAAGGCGGGATATTGCCCGATTTATTTTTTACTACTTTTCGTTAATCGGCGTTTCTCCTTGGTTCTTTGCCCTTCTCTTGGCTCGCTTAGCCTCCTGTTTCTCCCT
>CAJOLJ010000052.1 GCA_905235445.1 uncultured Bacteroidales bacterium | reverse complement strand
TCTTTCCACTGGGGGTCGAACTTCTTGGGAGCCACCTTGTAGTAGCGGACCTTCAGTCCCTGTTCCTTGCAGAGGGCCTCAAGGGCGGAGGAATCGTAGCTCCCCCAGTGCTCCTTCCACTTGATGTCGTTCTTGTTGGCATCGAGAAAGGCGGTGATCTCCTTGATGCTGTCCCTGGTAGAGAAGATGTCCTCTACGGGATCCTCCGTCTGGGGTGCAGGGGGGACGGGGCTGCCGTCACTGGGAAGTTCCACCCCGGAGAGGACCGACATGGCCTCCTTTATCCTGGCGGAACGATCCAGCATGGCAGTGGACTTCCCGTCCACCGCCTTGACAGAGCGGGTGACATCCACGACCCCTTCCTCCTGGAGGAAGGAGATGAAACCTTCCACTTCCCCGCTGGGGAGGATGAAGGTGTATTTTGTCATCTTGTCTATCATGGCCGTACCTCCTGTTCTTCAGGTTTATGCTGTGCACTTGCCCTTGCCGCCTCCAGAAGGGCCTCTTCCTCGGCTGCCTCCTGTTCGTGGCGGCTCTTCACTATCTTGGAGGAAGCCTTGGAGAGGTTCTCCTCGTCCTCCATGTAGCGTTTTATCTTGCGTATCGCTTCCATGTATCCCGGAATCTGCACTTTCTCGTACAGGTTCACCTTCTGGGTGGTCTTCTTGCGCTGGTACTCGAGGATGCGGCTCTTCTCCATGTACACTTCCGACTCTATTCCGAGACGGGAGAGTTCCTTGAGGATGGCCACGCCGTCGGCGAACCAGGCAGGGGCCGTGAAGGCGTTGAAGGGACGGAGTTCGTAGGTGATCTCCCCGAGGGCCGGGGTCTTCACGCCTGCGACCTTGACGGTCCTGAGTTCAACATCCGTTATGGAAATCAGACCGGGGTCGAACTCGTTCCAGAGGGCTGCAAGATAGTCGTAACGGACAAGGGCGGCATTAAGGTCCTGGACAAGTTTCTCCGACTGGGCCTTAGCTTTCATGACCTCTATGCGCAGGGCGCTCTCCTTGTTCTGGAGGGTGGGGAGCGCTCTTCTGCGGGCCCTAAGCTGTTTGACCAGGTTATTCCAGGTTATTCAGTGAAGTCTTATTGTACTGAAACTTTATTGCCATGGCCTTTGGTGGGTGCTATGCTTTCCAGTATTTGTCGACGAGGCTCTGCTTGATTCCGGTCTCCGCGGGGGTGAAGTACTTCGCGAAGAGTTCCCATGCGGTATCGAGCATCTCGTCGATGCGGATGTTTACGTCAATTGAAAGGAGACGGGTTGCGTATTCCTTTGCGTAGGCAAGGCAGCGGTGGTCGTAGTCGCTCAGGTCAAAACCGTTTTCGAGCTTGGTCTTTGCGTTCTGGGCATCGGCGTACAGACGCACACCCGCATTCATGACCTGGGAATGGTCCTCCCTGGTCTTCTTGTTCTGGACCAGCTGCTTGAGTCGGCTTAGGGAGCGGAAAGGATCGATGATGACCTTGCCCGAGTCGGAGTCAGCCCTGAGGAAGAGCTGTCCCTCGGTAATGTATCCCGTGTTGTCAGGGATGGCGTGGGTGATGTCACCGTCGTTCAGAGTGGTGACAGCGATGATAGTGATGGAGCCTCCTTCGGGGAGCTGCACAGCCTTCTCGTAAATCTTTGCGAGGTCGGAGTACAGGGAGCCAGGCATGGAGTCCTTCGACGGAATCTGGTCCATGCGGTTCGAGACGATGGAGAGGGCGTCAGCGTACAGGGTCATGTCGGTAAGCAGCACCAGGACCTTCTCGTTCTTGTCTGCCGCAAAGTACTCGGCGGTGGTGAGCGCCATATCAGGGATGAGGAGCCTCTCGACGGGCGGGTCCTCGGTGGTGTTCACGAAGGAAATGATCTTCTCGAGCGCTCCCGCACTCTCGAAGGAGTGGCGGTAGAAGAGGTAGTCGTCGTTTGTCAGACCCATTCCCCCAAGGATGATCTTGTCCACGTCAGCCCTCAGGGCCACGTCCGCCATGACCTGGTTGTAGGGCTGGTCAGGGTCGGCGAAGAAGGGGATCTTCTGTCCCGAGACGAGGGTATTGTTTAGGTCGATGCCGGCGATTCCGGTGGGGATCAGCTGTGAAGGCTGCCTTCTCTTGTACGGGTTCACGGAGGGACCTCCGATCTGACGGACCTCACCTTCCACCTCGGGACCTCCGTCGATTGGGTGACCGTAGGCGTCGAAGAACCTACCCGCCAGCTGGTCGCTGACCTTCACGGTGGGAGGGGCGCCGAGGAAAGTGACTTCCGCATTGGTGGGGATGCCCTCGGTTCCCGAGAAGACCTGGAGGGTGACGAGGTCACCCCTGGTCCTCACGACCTGGGCCAGGCGTCCCGCGACCACGGCAAGTTCGTCGTTGGAGGCATTCTTTGCACGGAGGGCCACAGTGGCCTTCGTTATGCTTTCAAGCTGTGTGTATATTCTCTGGTATGCCTTGTTTGCCATGATGTTAGGAGAGCATTTGTTTGAGTTGTCCGAAGAATGAATTGAAACTGTCGTCCTGGAAAGGAGCGTAGTTCATCTGACGGATCGTGTTGATCAGGTTCTTGAAGTAGTCGCGGCATTTCTCGAAGTCCTCGAAATCGAACTCCCTGTCGCAGATTTCAAGAAGGAGGTCCAGCATGAACTTCTGCCTCTCGATGGGGCAGAGAGCGTCGACCTGGTCGAACCCGTCCTGCTGGAGGAAGCAGAAGTCAAGCAGCTCGCTCTTCCAGAAAGTGATGTGGTAGGACATCGGGACACCGTCGTCTCCGAGGATGTTTATCTGGTCTGCGGCCTCACGCCCGCGACGGATGATGTTCTTGGCCTTGGATATCTTATCGACCCATCCTTTCTCCACGCTCCGGTCGAGGTAGGAGATGATCTCCGGGTACTCCAGGTACTTGGAGTAGGAGTCCAGCGGGTTCACTGCGGGGTAGCGCTTCTGGTCGGCCCTGTTCTGCTCGAGGGCGTAGAAGCAGCGGGCGGCCTTCTTCGTGGACTCCGTGACGGGCTCCTTGAGGTTACCTCCTGCAGGGGACACGGTCCCGATGAATGTGACTGCACCCCTCTGCCCGTTATTGAGGATCACCAGTCCGGCCCTGGCATAGAATCCGGATATGATGGCGGACAGGTCCACGGGGAATGCGTCAGCCCCGGGGAGCTCCTCCATGCGGTTGCTCATCTCGCGAAGGGCCTGTGCCCAGCGGGAAGTGGAGTCCGCGAGGAGCAGGCATCTCAGTCCCATTGCCCTGTAGTACTCGCAGATTGTCATGGCGGTGTACACGGAAGCCTCCCTCGCCGCCACGGGCATGTTGGAGGTGTTGCACACGATCGTGGTCCTCTCGATGAGTTTCCTGCCTGTATGGGGGTCGATAAGTTCAGGGAACTCGGTGAAGATCTCCACGACCTCGTTCGCCCTCTCACCGCAGGCTGCCATGACTATGACGTCGGCCTCGCCCTGCTTTGCGATAGCATGCTGGAGCACTGTCTTTCCGCAGCCGAAAGGCCCGGGGATGAACCCGGTGCCGCCCTCGGCGATGGGGTTGAAGGAGTCGATTGCACGCACGCCCGTTTCCATGATCTTCTCGGGGCGGCTTCTCCTTGTAGCACTTGATGGCCCTCTTGACGGCCCATTTCTGGGTCATCGTGACAGGGACATCCTCGCCGGAGGCGTTGCACAGTACCGCAATGGTGTCGTCCACCCTGTACTGTCCGGCGGGAACGATGCTCTTGACCGTATATTCTCCCTCGAATGAGAAAGGAACCATGATTTTGTGGGGAAGCCAGCCTTCCTTGACTTCTCCGAGCCATGAGGCTGCGATGACACTGTCCCCGACCTGTGCCTCGGGGGTGAAATCCCATAATTTCTCCCTGTCCAGGGGGTCAGTGTACTCGCCCCTCTTGAGGAACACGTCCTCCATTGTCGCCAGGTTGTTCTGCAGTCCGTCGTAGACGCTGGACAGAAGTCCGGGACCTAGGGTTATCTCGAGCATGTGTCCCTCGAACTCCACGATGTCGCCGTTGCGAAGTCCTCGGGTCGACTCGAAGACCTGGGCGGAGGCCGCTGAACCGTTGACCTTGATGACTTCAGCCATCAGACGGGTCCCACCCAGGGTGATGTAGCAGATCTCATTCTCCGCTACCGGACCGTCCACCTTGACTGTCACAAGGTTGGAGACAATGCCTGTAACTATGCCTGTTGTCTTTGCCATATGTGTTTTAGTTGTTATTCTTTGAAAAATGGATGAAAGGGCGCTGTGGGTCCCTATTTCCCGGAATCGTAGTTGACGCCCTTGAAGGTGCTCCTCACTTCCTGGACAAGGCGGGAGAAGAGTTCACGTCCCTGCGCCTCGTCGAGGGAGAGCCACCTGCGGATGATATGGAGTTTGGATAGGAACGCAAGTATGGCGTCCATATCGAAATAGTTGAAGGTGACAAGGGAGTCTATTTTCTTCCAGACTATGTCGTCCAGGCCCCGCTCCCTGGCAAGGATGTCAGTGAGGGCGAGGGTCGAGAGGACGGCGGGAACCTCATCGGGAACGTCCCCTACATCGTCCTTGTCCTCGTCGAGAAGTACAATGTCCTGGCCTGAGGGCCTTCCCAGGGTGGTGTTCAGGTACTTCACTTTCTCGTTTCGCAGGGTGAGGTCGAAGGCGAAATACTCCCTTATGAACCTGTTGGGGCTCTTGAGTGCTTTCAAGTAGAAGTCCCGGGACAGGGTCTTGGGGTCAAAGCCTTCCGCCAGGGTGTCCACGAGGCGGTTGTCCGAGGGGGAGAGAAGATCCCTTACCTCCTGGATGATGGCATCGCAGTCGACCCTTTCCCCCTGGGAGGGATCCTTGGAGAGGACGGGAAGAGAGGCTATGATGTACTCGTAGTTCTTCATGAGCGGCGGGAAGTGCTACTTGTTGCCGAAGAGCAGAGCTTTGGTCGTGGGACGCAGGTACTCTGAAATGAGCTGCTCGAAGGTCTCGTCGGTAAGGGAGATGAAGTATCCGCCGTCCTTGGGGGCGATGGTGAACCCGCCGGAGATTTTTTTGGAGAAAGATGCGGTGATGCCGCCGGACAGGGCCTTGGAAAGTTCATTCTTGACGAAGGGCTCCATCTCTGCCTTCAAGGACTCGGGAAGTACCACTTCCAGGTCCACGCCTTCCTCGGCGGAGAACTTCCCGGCCACTGCACGCAGTATCTCCTTGACGAAGTCCGCCTGACTGAGGGCTTTGCTGACTTCAAGGGAGGTCTGTTTCGTGACTACGAGGTCCTCGAGGTCCTTTCTCGTGGCCTGAAGGGCCTGGACCGATGCCATCTTGAGGTCACCTTTGACTTTTGTGGTGTAGTCCTCGGCATCTTTGTGTGCCTGGGTGATTATGGCCTGGGCCTCCTTGCGGGCTGCGGCGAGGATTTCCTCGGCCTGTTCCCTGGCTTTCTGTAGGATGGCTTCGCCTTCTTGCTTTCCTTTGGACAGACCTTCATTGTAGAGCTTGTCTGTGAGTTCCTGCAATTTATCCATATATGTGTGTTTTAATTGATTCCCGGTTTGGATGTGGGATTTGTGCGGATGGTTGTGTGGGATGCCTGGCTATCAGCAGCCAGCACATTAGTCCCTAAAGTTACAATTTTTTCAGGAAACAAGTTCAAAAAGAAGCCCAAAAACGTGTTTCGGGCAAAATGAAACAAAGGTGGATGCAGAAGGATAGAGGTGGCACCGGACCCTGTGGGGCGTGCTTTCAACCTACAAGATGTCCCCTACCTGGGACAGGAGGAGGTATCCTCCTGTGTTTTCCCTTCGTCCTTCCTTTCGGCGGCGGAGGCCCTTCCCCTAAGTTCCCAGTACATGGAGAGAGCCTCCTGGGAAGGGGTGAAGTCAATGGGCTCCCCGGCGCAGTCATGGACCGTGACGACGCCGCACTCCGATATGTCGGTCAGGAACGAGGGAACCTCCCCTCCGCCGCTGAGGAAGGGGAAGATTACGTCACTGAGGCTCCTGTCGGGGATGGCCTTCTCCCCGACGGGGAAGATGGCTATCCTCTTGGAATGGGACTTGGTGCAAATGGTGGAGAGGATCAGCGAGTGAAGTTCCCGCCTGGCCATGTTGCGAAGGGTGGTCGTGAGGGCCTCCCCATAGGGGAAAGGCTCCATCCCGTCCTGTTGGGATGGCCACTTGCCATGGTTCACCCTAAGGGCATATAGTCCCAGGGGGCCTCTCTTGCCTCCATCCCGCTCCGGCACGAAATCCCCGATGCATCTCCTCCCGGGGTCGGGGTCGCCCTCCCCTCCGCTCAGGAACGGGAGCACCAGTGCGGGTGCGTCCCCTTTATCCTTCCCGGGGTGGAACAGGGATACCATGTCCACGAGGGGCCCCCTCTGGACCGTTGCCGGGAGCACGCAGTAGAATACGTCCAGGCTCAGTTCCATGCCCTTGTTCCAGGTCTGGAGGAGGGTCTTCGTCTTCTTGTAGAGGGGCTGCAGGGGGTTTGAGGAATTAAGCTTGTTGCCGTCCCAGGTATTGCCCGTGAGGGTGAAATATCCCGCTATGTCAAAGGAAGAGAGGACTTTCCAGCCCGGGAGGTTGAAAAGTGTGGGCTCCGTGGCACGGAAGGCTCCCTCTTCGTAGAAGGACTTGGGACGGTAGATGTTGCGGGAGTACTTCCCCACGATTGTCACCTCCTGGGCGCCTTTTCCCTCCCCGCCCTTGGGAATGGGGGTGGTAAGGCCGTTCCTGTGGTTTATGTAGTCGATTATGATGTTGGTCGTATGGGCCTTCTCCTCCTGGATGAAAGTGTCCCTGTCCTTGAAGAACCCCAGTATGTATCCCGCCGCCTCGAGGGCATGGGGATGGTAGTAGGTCCCGGGATGGAACTCACGCAGGCGGAGGGCTGCATGCTTCGCGGATGAACTCTCCCCCATGAGGAAGAGCGGGGTCTCGGAAGCGGCAAGGTTGAGGCAGAGGTCCTCGGTGAGGAAAAAGCTCTTGGAACTGATGCTCACGAGGGCCAGTATCCCGTCTTCCCCGGGGATGTCCGGCCTGAACATGGTCCCCCTGTAATGTGCGGGGATCCCGCAAAGGCGAAGCAGGGCCTCGCAGAGTTTCCCAACAAGCGGGGAAGGTTCCAGGGGAGGGGTGTAGATGCCGACGCTGTCCTTTTCAGGTATGTCCTCCAGAAGCGGTGAGGAAGATACGATGGGGTCGAGGCAGTGGAGGATTTCCCCGATAGCCTCTGCGCACTCCAGGTACGGGAGTGCTCCGCCCTCAAGGAGTTTCTGAAGTTCGGAAAGGTGATGGGAAGTAAGAGTGAAGGCCTGTTCCCCGCTTTGCGGGGAAGGAGCCGCGGCGAGGGCCCTCAGCTGGGCAAGCAGGTATTCCTTGTTCACCACCCATTCCCTCTTCTGCTGCCCTCCTGGGTCCAGTGACGCTAGAGGGCTTTCCTCCGGGCGGGGAGCTTTGCTCTCCCCTTCATGGCTGTCGGGGGAAAGAGGAGGTTGTGCCGTCCCCCCTGCGCTGCGCTCTTCGCCGGAGTGGATATCGAGGGGAATTTCCCCCTCGGTGTCGCCCTCTTCCCCGTGGGCCGCAGGAGGAAGGGCGTAGCCCCTCGGAGGGAGGTCGCAGGTAGCGGTACGCACCGCACAGGTATGCTCCTGGTTTGACCAGTCTGAACTTCCTATCATGTTGACGACGCCCCCTTCGGCAAGCCTCTGGGCGCAGACGCCCATGATGTTAGGCTTCTCGTCATAGATCCAGGCTCCCGAGTTGGGTCCCACACCGAAGCAGCAGAAAAACACCTGCTCCTTCACATCGTCCCTGAGTTCCTTCATGAGGTGGCACATGGTCCTCGGGTCCAGGGGACCGCCGAGACCGAACCCCATGGGGGAGTAGGGCTCTATGATGGAATGGAAAGCGTGGATGTCCTCGCCCGTGAGCATGGAACGTCCCTGGGGATTTGGGCAGATGCTGATCATTACCGGTACTTCCGGGGCCTCCGACAGGGTGGCTTCCAGGGCAAGGACAGCATTCCTCGGGTCATAGAACTCTTCCAGCAGTATGAAATCCACGGCGGGAGGACCTCCCGGGGTGAGGGGAGCGGTGAGGTTGCGCACCTGCAGGCAGTAGGAGGAGGAGACCTCCTTCTCGAGGGCGCCATAGTCCTCGGAAGAAATCTTCTCGAAGGAAAGGGACCTCAGTCCCTGCCCGATGGCCCCGGCAACGAAGATGCTCCGCGCAATCCCGGCTTTTGAGAGCTCCGCCTCCGAGAAGAGAGCCGCACCACGGGCTATCCGAACTCCTTCCCGGATCATTTCCCCCACAAGGGAAGCTGTCCCGTAGCCTTCCTGCAAGGCCACGTCACAGACGTTGGTGTTGGTCCTTATGACGTCGGCACCCGCCCTGATGTAACGCCGGTGAGTCCGGTCGACGGTCTGGGGGGAGGATAGGTTGAGGACGGCGAAATTGCCCTTCAGGGAATGTTCCCGGGGAAAGGACGCAAGCAGCGGGGACTTCCTGTAGTCCTCCTCGCAGAGGTGGGTGCGCTGCAGAAGCGGTCCTGGGGGGCCGTCCATGATGAGCACCTTTCTCTGGATCGACTCGGCGAGGGTCATCTGCGAAGGCAGAGAGGGGGATGCGCTTTTCTTCCTGCCGCCGCTTCCTTTTCCCTTCGGGGCGGAGCGTCCCTTCTTTCCTTTTGTGTCTACCTTTTTGCCTCTGGCCATTGTCGTCTAAATGTCTTTTCTACTAGGTTATTCCTAAAAAAACGTGCGAAGATACGCAGATTTGCCCTAAAGTCCAATTCCTTGCCTTGCAAAGGGGATCATAAGAATTCTGGCTCACCCACAAAGTTCCGTGTTGAGGTAAATCTTGTCGCAAATCCAATAATTAACTTGCTTGTTAATTTTGTCATCTCGTATCTTTGCCGTATGAACGTGAATATCAGCTTCGAGATGGACGGCACCACGGAGTTTGAGAAGATACTCAGTGAAAATATTGCCAAGGGGTATGTAAGCATAGAAGAGAAAGAGCTTTCCGGCATAGAGGATTTCACGTTTGAAATATAGACACCGTCATGAGAAACAAGCAGGAATGGTTCAATGAAAAGATGGCAGCCGTCTCTCCGGAGATTATGTCCGAGGTACAGCTGTCCTCCGATATCATTGCCCGCATCGACGTCCTCCTCAAGCAGAAGAACATGACGCAGCGGGACCTTGCCAAAAAAATGGGCCGCTCGGAAGCGGTCATCTCAAGATGGACATCGGGATTTCCCAACCTCACGTTGAAATCCATCGCCGAGATTTCAAACGCACTGGGCGAACCGTTGGTAAGGGTCGCAGATTGAGCATTCTTCCGTTATTTTTCTTTGCCAGTATTCGATACCTTTGAATTTGTTTTAAAGGCAGTGACCCATCTTAGCATCACATGCGATTTCTCCTTTAGCTCTTTCCGCATTTAGGTGGGTAGGTATAACCATTTTAATAGTCAATCGTTTAAAGAATAATGTTGCGGACTCCGCAAGGAGGGCCGCATCTTTTTGTGTGCCTATATGAACATAAATCAAACAAATATATTCTCTCCATAAATTGGCTTACTTTAACACAGGAAAGTCATGACTTATCCAATAAGAATACAGACGTTTGAAGATCTCCGCAAAGACGACTTTGAACGATGCACCCCACTGGAATTTACCAAGATACTCCAGGCGGCCAATGAGAAAACGGAGGTGGCAATCAAGTTGGGTTGGGAATAGACAAGAGCCCGAGTCGTTTCTGTTGCCAACCTGTTGAACAACGTCCCCGAAGTACAAAATGGGACAAGCAGCTACGAGAGGATGAAGGAAATGGAAGTGCGGTTGAAGAAGAATCACTCAATGCCGGTCGGCAGTTATTCATAACGGACTCTGTCCTCAGGGTGGTTCCGGAACCAGGAATAAAACTCCCACATATGGGATCTGACATATTCGTCCGAGTGATGCCGAGGATTGTTCGACATGCGTTTATGGAGAGCGACCCAGAAGTAAATGGCAAGGGCAATTACAAGCAGCCAGATGACTGTTTGCACGGGCCCAAGGATACGGGCGAGATCCAGGAGTGAAGAAATGAAGTCGCTCATAACAGCACAAATATAAGAATAAAAACGGAATGGCTGCCGCCGTAACATTCAAAATGAGGGAGGAAAAAGAGTAAAAAGCGATATCTTTGCAAGGTAGGGGAGAAGACTTCCGCTACGATTGAATAATTATCATACTCTCTCTCTGTCCGTATGGCTGACAATTATCTTGAAAACAAGTTCGAGGAACTGGAAATGAAAGCCCACAGGGGCACCTCCCGCACCCGGAAGCATGAGGGCCCCTCGCTCGATACCCTCCTTCATCACAACCGCTCCACCCGTGGGTACGATCCTTCCTTCCCCGTGGGCGAGGATGACCTGAGGGACATAATAAAAGTAAATACACTGCTGGCTTCCGCAGGCAATGCGCAGACACTGCGCTTCCGCCCAGTCTGGAAGGAAGGGGAGGTGAGGGCCGTGAACTCGCTGGTCAGGATGGGAGGGGCACTTCCGCAGCTTCACCTGCCATTTCCCGGGACGGAGCCCCCTGCTTTCATAATTATATGTACCACAGCATCGAAGGACAGCAAGATGGTGTACATAGACCTTGGGATATCGTTCCAGGGCATGTCGCTGAGGGCCGTGGAAAAAGGGCTTCGCTGCCTGATGATAGAGTCTTTTGACGCTAAGGAGCTGACAGCATCCCTCTCCCTGCCTTTCTGCCCGATAGGGGTGCTTGCCGTAGGTAAAGGTGCTGAGAGCATATTCCTCATGCCTGCAACAGAGGGTGAGAGCCTCAAGTACTACCGCAAGGACGGGGTCCACTATGTCCCGAAGCTCTCTCTGGAGAGTATCCTCATCAAGTAACTGCAGGAAAATGGAGAAGTGTCGGGTGAGGGGGCCCTTCCTATCGGACGGGTGATGTGCCCTCTTTTTTCTTCCCTTCAGCGGACATCCATAGGAAGAGGACCGACAGGGCAAGGCCCAGCACTACCGTTATGACGGAAGCCTCGGGGCCGAAGCCTCCTCCCGTGATGATTTCACTCTGACCGATTTCAGGGATCAGGAACTTGTAAGCGGAGGGGGACCCGGACACGTCGAACCCGAAGAACACGCCTTCCATGAAGTTCCACGTCCAGTGGATTCCGATGGGAAACCACAGGTTGCCGGACAGGGAGTATGCCGCACCCAGGAGAAGACCTGCCTCGATGGCGATGGCAAAGGAGGACCACACCGTGGCATCCTCGTTTGGAAGGTGCCCGAACCCGAACAGCAGGCTGGAAACGAGAAGAGCCCAGAGCTTTCCCCAGCGCTTGTCTATCATGCGGTAGAGGATGCCCCTGAAAAGGACCTCCTCGCCGACTCCCACCACCATGAAAAAGAAGAACCACTGAAGGAAGCTGGGGGCATCCCAGTCGATGCTTTTGACAGAGTACTGCCCGAATGCGAAAATGAGCAGGGTAACGACCCCGAAGAAAACGATGCCAACTCCCTGGCCGCGAAGAAGGGGCAGGATGAAGGACTTGCCGGAGGGAGAGATGGGGGCCACGTCCGAGGGGGAGGAGTTTCTTTCTGTGAGCCTAAGCCAGAAATGATACGCTGCGAGCATCACAGATGACAGCACTATGGCAAGAGCGGTGTCCACCAGCCATTTTCCTGAAGCTTGCGAAAGGCCTGTCGAGAGTCCGTACAGAATGAAAAACAGGACCAGTCCCCCTACCAGGAGAAGGGACCATTTCCATAGCGGTATCCTCTTTAGGAAGTGAGCGGTGTTGACAGGGGATTCGACCCTCCCTCCCGCTGAAGGGGCGGTCCCGTCGATATGCAGGTTGTTGTCGAGGTTGTTCTCTTCCATGTCTAGTCTTTTTTTGAGGGTGCAAATATACGAATTCCTCCCGACCTCACCCCCGTAAACCGCCTCTCCCTTCAAGATACCCAGGGGAGGGCTCTTTTGGGCGGCCTTTCCCCTCAGGGCGTTAAAAAAAATGCTAAATTTGTCCCCTGAGCAACACACATCGAACCATGATTGACGATATCCTCAAGTACAACCAGCAGTTTGTCCAGGACAAACTCTACGAGCCCTACATCACCGATAAATATCCCGCCAAGAAACTTGCGGTTCTCACCTGCATGGATTGCCGCCTTACCGAGCTCCTGCCCAAGGCCCTCGGCATCCGCAACGGCGATGCAAAGGTCATCCGCAACGCCGGAGGCATAGTCCTCTCTTCCTCGGACAGTGCCGTGCGCTCACTTCTTGTAGCCATCTATGAACTTGGGGTGAAGGAAGTAATGGTCATCCACCACACCCAGTGCGGGGCCTGCCACATGAGCTTCGAGGAGTTCCGTCCGCTGATGGCGGCCCGTGGGATCAAGGCGGGGGACCTGGAGGCAATCAGGGATGCGGGGGTCGACCTGGAGAGGTGGCTGGAAGGGTTCCATGACACCCCGGCCTCTGTCCGCAGCACTGTCCTTGCGCTCAAGGGCCATCCACTCATGCCTTCCGACATAACGATAAGGGGCTTCATCATAGATTCCGTGACCGGGGAACTGGAGGAAGTGAAATAGGAAAGATGAAGGAAGTGCTTCTTTCGGACGGGATATCCATGCCGGTGCTGGGATACGGGGTGTACAATATCCCGGCTTCATCCACCGAAAAGTGCGTCAGCGAGGCTCTTGGCGTAGGATACCGCCTCATCGATACAGCCCAGTATTACCGCAATGAGGCTGAGGTGGGACGCGCAGTCCGCCTCTCCCCCGTACCGAGGGGAGAAGTGTTCCTCACTTCGAAAGTGTGCCTTTCCTCCTCCCGTATCCCGGGACGCACTAGGGCAATTGCCACGGAAAGCGTGAAGGAAAGCCTGCACAGGATGGGACTTGACTACATTGACCAGATGCTCATCCATTGGCCCATGGGCCACGATGATGAAATCTGGGAAGCTCTCCTCTCCCTCAAGGATGAAGGCCTGATAAGAAGCGCCGGGGTGTCCAATTTCTATCCCCGGACATTAGGTCCGCTCGTGGAAAGTTCAGGTGTCACTCCACCCGTCAACCAGATAGAAGTCAGCGTATACTACCAGCAGAAAAGGATGCTTCCCATCATGCGGGAAAAGGGTGTGCAGGTCGTCGCCTGGAGCCCCCTTGCCGAAGGGAGAAGCGCCGTATTCACTGACCCCACCCTTCTTGACATAGCCTCGCTCCACCACAGGACAGTGGCCCAGGTGGCACTGAGGTTCCTTCTCCAGCAGGGCATTGCCGCCATCCCCAAGACCGTGCACCCCGAAAGGATGAAAGAGAACTTCGACGTCTTCGATTTTGACCTTACCCAGGAGGACATTGACAGGATAAGGCTCCTGGACCGGGGAAGACCCATCTCCCACTGGCCTTCGGATGCACTTGTATACTGAGGAAAATGAACGGACTTGACAGATAAAGTACCATGGAAAAAGGGAAAACTTCGCAAAAGAACAAAATAGGGACCTCACAGGTCCTCGTGTGGGTCGGGGCGCTTCTTGCGGGAGTGTTCCTGGGCCTTCTGAAAGTGGATGCCATAGGGGTGGCGTGCTCCTTTGTAGCTACCGTCTATACTCGTCTTTTCCAGTTCCTGGCAGTCCCCACGGTGGCCCTGGCCATCCTGACTACCCTCATTGACATGGGGCGTGGCAAAGGCGGCAGGCTGCTCTTTGGCAGGACACTGACATATACCCTTCTCACCACGTTTGCCGCATCCCTCGTGGGACTTGGGATATATCTTCTGGTTTCACCGGAAGCCATACCGCCAGAACTTTTGGGTGAGGGAAGCATCGCTCTTGGCGAAGGCGGTGGGGGAGGAGGGTCTTTCATGGACCATATCATTTCGGTCATACCGAATAATATTTTGGCCCCGATTCTCAGCGGAAACGTCCTTTCCCTGCTTCTGATTGCGGCAGCATTCGGCCTTGCCATATCTTGGATGGCACCCTCCGAGGCAAAGCAGTCCCTCATAAACGTCATACGCTCCCTGCAGGAGATGTTCCACATCCTCATACGGGCCCTCATCTGGACCCTGCCTCTGGGTATAGCGGCCTTCGCACAGGTCCTGGTCTCGCAACTGGAGTCCGGTCTCATCCTCGGCTCCCTCGGAAAATGGACGCTGGTGATTCTGATATGCAATGTGCTGCAGGTGGTGGTTGTACTGCCCCTGTTCCTCCTGTGCCGGGGCATAAATCCCCTCAAGGTGTTCAAGGCCATGTCCCCGGCCCTTCTGATGGCCCTTTTCACCAAGAGTTCCGCTGCGACTCTCCCTCTGACCCTCTCCTGTGCCCAGGACAGGCTCGGAGCCGACGGCAGGGTGGCGAAGTTCGTCCTCCCCATATGCACGACCATCAATATGAACGGCTGTGCCGCATTCATCCTGGTGACCTCGCTTTTTGTCATGAAATGCGGCGGGATGTCCCTGTCGATATGGACCATGCTGCTGTGGGTTGTGATATCGGTGTTCGCCGCAGTGGGCAACGCGGGGGTGCCGATGGGCTGCTTCTTCCTGACCCTCTCCCTCATGACGGGAATGGGGGCTCCGGTTGCGGTGCTGGGACTGATTATTCCCATCTACACCATTGTGGACATGATCGAGACAGCGGAGAATGTCTGGTCGGACAGCTGCGTGTGCGCCATGACGGATAGGGACCTGAGCGGCCGTCTCGAGGGCATGGGGCAGTAGGCGAGCGGGGAACAGCAGGAAAGCTCAATATGAAAGCTCCCCGAAGGCGTATACACCTTTGGGGAGCGTTGTATCTACGGAGGGGCGGAGGGGGTGCCACTCTTTTTCTACCTATTGAAAGGATCACCGGAAGGGTCCATGCTGACTATCCATCTCAGGGCATTGACGAAAAGGAGCTGCTGGACAGCGTCTATGTATCCCTCGTCCCCGTGTCCCATGTTCAGGTAAATCATCCTGTAGCGGTGGTTGGTCCAGACGACGGGGAAGTCATCGCCGTAGACGACATCCTTGATGCCGATGGGATAGTTCTTGGGCGAGAGGCTCAGAAGAACCTCTATGTCCGGGTTCTCCCGGATGTTCCTCTGCCACTGGTACCATTCGCTGGGTGCCGCCACGAACTCCTTCGGAAGGTTCTGAGTCACTGGATGGTCCTGGGTCTCAACTTCAAGAAGAGCCGGTTGAGGGGGCCAGTTGTTGCACTTGAACAGGCCGCAGCCCAGGAAGGAGTCGAACCAGTCCCATCCGGTGGAGGCATCGTGGTAGCCCGAGGCATGGAAGCCAATCCATCCTCCGCCCTCTTCCATGTACTGCTCGAATACTCTGCGCTCCCTGGGACCGGGGGAGGCATTGAGGGCTATGATGACGGAGTATTCCTTGAGTTTCTCGAGGGTGTAGCCGGAGAGCGTCTGTGTCGTGTCCATGAGCCAGCCCTCGCCGTAACCCAGCTTGTGGAAGAAACGAAGCCCCTGTCGGTCGAACTGTACGTGCGCCTCCTCGGCCCTGCTGTCCCAGAGGATGAGGGCTTTGAAACGAGGCTTTGCACCTGCATAGCCGTCCTTCCTGAAGGGCTTTCCGCGAAGAGAGAAGGAAATCTCCTTTTCCAGGGCCATGGAACGGGGGTCGCTGCCCCATGCCCAGTACATTCCACCAAGAAGTCCCTGCTCCTTTATGTACTCACATTTGACTTTGATCGAACGGACATCCTCGTATCCGTAGACCATGTTCCCCACGCTGTCGACAAGGTATGGGACCTTGGAGGAGGTGTCCCACCTCCTGGAGTATCCCTTCTTCGGGATGAACCTGTCGGACTTGGGGTCCTGGAAGAAACTTCCCGGCCTTTCTCCCTTGCCTCTTCCGTACAGGGGCATCCCAAGGACCAGTTTCTCCTTCGGGACCCCGGCGAGAAGGTGCCGCTGCGTCGCCTCGTCAACGGTCAGGTCCCCGGAGACGGTCCCGCTTCGGAGGGCGCTGTGATGACGGGGGGCATTGGCCATGTCATAGGCCATAATGTTCACGAAGTCCACATAGGGCATGATGGCGGGGAAGTCGATGTACTGTGCCGTGGCGGAGGAGGCGAGAGTGAGGAGCTTATCCTCTCCGAGGGCCTCCCTGAGGTCCTTCATCAGAAGGGTGAAGTTCTCCTTGTCGGAAGGGGAACTGGAGATTCCCGCCATGTCGCTGCCGGGATATTCCCAGTCGATGTCGATTCCGTCCAGGCCGTATTCATCGACAGCCTTCTTGCAGCTGTGGGCAAAAGCGGGTCTGTTCTTCTTTGATGCGGCCATCTCGGAGAAGCGTCCGCTGCCCCATCCTCCGACGGACAGGAGCACCTTCAGGGAGGGGGCCTCTTTCTTGAGGGCGACAATCTCCCTCAGGCGGTCCGGGTTGTCTATTCTCACTTCATTGAACTTGTCCCCAACATGGGCGAAGGAGTAGTTTATGTGGGTCACTACCGAAGGGTCCACCTTGTCGGAGGACCAGCTCGTTACGTAGGCTACGACCACCTTTTCAGGTGAGGGGGCGGCTGCGGCCCTGCAGGGTGAGGACAGGGAACCGGAAATAAGGCCCAGGGCAAGGATTAGCGCCTGGAGGTGAAAGAATCGATTTTTCATGACTTTATTTCATTTGGAGGGAGGAAATGTAGCTTTGCTGGGGATGGCATGAGGAGAATTTCACGTTCCGGAGAAATGCCTCGAGGATCCCCCAGGCTTCTTCCTGGGCAGGCCTTGCGGAGCGGATCTCCTGGTATGTGCCCCTGGGACTCTCGGAGAAGGCAACGACCTTGTCCCAGCCCGAGGGGGCGTCGAAGCCCACGAAGCAGGAGTCGTAAATCTTTTTGTACGGCCAGAACGTGTAACCTATGTTGTTGTTTTTCATTGTGCGCACGAATTCCCACTGCCACTGGGTAGTGTTGTGCCCGATTTCCCCCATGTACATGGGAAGGCCGGTCTTTTCCTTGAACTTGAGGATGCCCTCTATCGCCTGGGGAGTGGGTTCGCCACCGTACCTGTGGCAGGTGTACATGATTTTGGAGTCGAATGTCCAGTCGGTGAAGGGTTCGAAGTTCCCGTTCCACTGGGCACCGCCCAGGAGGATGATGTGGTCCGGGTCCACTTCACGGATTGCCGAGACGGCCTTCTTGTAGAGCGGCTCCAGCAGGGCGTTCAACTTTCCCGTATCGAAATATGGCGCTATGGGCTCGTTCATGAGCTCATAACCGAGAATGACACTCTCGTTGCGGTAGTGAAGGGCGATTTTCTTCCAGACTTCGCAGAAAAGGTCCTGGCTGCGCCCACTCTCGAACAACCAGGGGTAGGCGTAGCTGTCGTCGATGTTGTCCCCGGTCTGCCCTCCGGGACAGTCGTGCATGTCGAGGATGAGGTAAAGTCCCGCTTCACGGCACCACTGCACCAGGGCGTCTACCCTCTCGAACCCTTCCTCGGAGTTGTCGCTCAGTCCCATGTAATCCTCATCCGTGAAGATCCTGTAGTTGAACGGGAGGCGGACCACTGTCGCCCCGCATGATGCTATGAAATCTATGTCAGCCTTGGTGATGTAGCAGTCCTTGAATTTCCTCCAGAACTCAGCCGCCCTGTCAGGACCCACCAGCTCACGGAGCATGAGGTCTATCATCCAGGGGGAATTGGTCTTCGAGAAGCCGAACATGTAACCTTCCGGGTTGAGCCAGTTGCCGAGGTTGGTGCCCATGATGGTGAGCTTCTCGCCCGTCGGGCTTATGAGGTTGTCTCCCTCTATGGTTACGAACGGGTGGTGAGAGGGACTGTCGGGAATGCCGCTGCAACCGGTCGCTCCCCCCAAGAGGAGGGCCACTCCAAGGGCCAATGCTTTCAGGATGTGTGCTTTCATGACTGCGATCAATCTAAATTATTGCAATTTTACGCAAAATTACGTCCTCTTCCACCTGGAGAGGTTTGGATACTGACATAATTGGTTTGAAAAAAAGTACTTACCCCCTGAAAAGGAACCTTCCCTTCGCAAATTTACGGCCCTGGATGCCTCCAAAATCAGTATTCAAACTTCACTGACCTACTTTCAAACCATTTTCCCGCCCAGAATCCATATATTTGTACCTTGAAGGGGACAGGGCGTCCTGTACCGAAAAGGAAGTTTCCGCTTGGAGGACCCCTTCACACACACATTCACACATACACCGCACACGCTATGGCAACAGAGACTTTCCTCGGAATCGAGATGGGGGGAACGAAGCTTCTTATAGGAGAAGTCGACCGCCTCGGGAATATCCTGCGTTACAAGAAGTACAAGTCCGCTTTCTTCAACCAGGAGAGCGCCATCCAGATTATCGAGTCCTCGTTCCAGGACTACAAGGATACCGTGGGCTGGGTCGGTGCCAAGCCTTCCGGAATCGGGATTGGCCTCATGGGCCGGGTTGACCCCGGAAAGGGGATATGGCACCAGATAGATCCCTTCAGGACCCATCCGGTGGAACTCGCCGCGATGGTCGAGCGCTTCACCTCGATCCCTTGCAAGATAGACAATGACGTCAAGAGCGCCACCCGGGCCGAAAGGGTCTGGGGAGTGGGACAGTTCTCCAAGAACTTCGTGTTCATCAGCGTAGGCAGCGGAATAGGTGTCGGGACGGTTGTCGGAGGAAGGCAGATACGGGGAAGCCACTTCAACGCCGGGGAGGCCGGACACATGAGCGTCTCCGGGGGCATCGGCGTGAAATGCACTTGCGGCAGGACCGACTGCGCCGAGGCCATTGCCTCCAGGACTGGAATTGACAGGTGCGCAAGACTTCTGAAAGACAGGTATGAGACCTCGCTCAGTATTCCACCCTTCGGGGAGGGGCTCGTGGATGCGGAAGAAGTGTTCGCAAGGGAGAAAGAAGGTGACCCGCTTTGCAAGGTACTTATCGAGAATGCGGCACGAGCCATTGCCGACCTCATAATGAATATGGTGAGGGTGACGGATCCCGATACCGTGGTCCTCGGCGGGAGCATAATAGTCATGGGGAATCTCTTCACAAGGGTCCTTTCACTTCTTCACGCTCCCACAATGCGCTTCGTCACCAACGGGGTCGTGCTCACAAGGCTCAACCCCAAGTTCGTGGGTCTGCTGGGCGCCGCGGCCGTGGCGATGGATATGTAGGGAACCCCCAATCATAACTGTCTGGAATAAGCATGAGAACTTCCCGGAAACCTTTCTTTCATCTTCCGCTCGGGGGTGCCGTCATACTCCCGCTTCTTTTCATCCTGTCCTCATGCGGTGGGTACAATGCCCGCCCCGCCCACACCTTCCCCCTGTCCGATACGGTGCACCGAAGTGCCCAGGAACAGGACCTCTTGGCTGAGGTCACTGCCCAGGCCTCCCTCTCACTGGACAGTTCAAGGTGGGGATTCTCAGGGACAGGGAAACTCTCATTTGTTAACAGCGGGAAATACATGAAGGAAAGCCCGGAGAAGGTGCTTCCCTTTCTTCAGTATCCCACCCTCCCAGAGGGCGTGAGACCCTACGGCGGCCCCTCGGACCCTGATTACGGGACCTATGGCCGTTGTTCCGTCACATATGAAGTTGAAGAGGGGGAGCGGGACTGGTCCTCTTACGACAGGATCCTGCTTCGCATCCTCCCCCTTGGCGAAGGGGCGGGTACAATGGGACTCAACCTCTCCATCCCGGGCTCTGACGGCTCCCATCTCATGAACATGGAAATCGGACGGTGGAACACATTGACTCTCGACCTGGGTGAGATTCCACACGATAATGTCAGCACTTTCACCCTGTCTACGAGCATCCGGGGGAAGGACCTGTGGACCGCCCCGGACTCGGTGGGGTTCGTCATAGGGGACCTCGCTCTGCAGAGTGTCTCCTCACCGAGGAGACAGCACGGCTGGATTCCCGACCCGGGAAGGATAGTCGTCTCATCGGGAGGGTATCTCCCGTCCTTCGGGAAGAGCGCGATTCTTTCATGTGAGTCGGCCTCCGAAGGTGATGCGTTCACTATCAGGACGCTTAAGGGAAAGGTCGTCTACAGCGGGACCCTCCGGAAGGTCAACTCTTCAGTGGGAGAGTTCCTGGTGGCGGATTTCTCATCCCTTGAAGGCGAAGGCCAGTATGAAATGAGGTGCGGAAACCTTTCTTCCCCGGCCTTCTCCGTTGGAAGGGGAGCCCTTGCGGAGGCTGCATGGAAGGTCCTGAACTATATCTACTGCCAGAGGTGCGGGGACAGTGTCGAAGGTATTCACTCCTCCTGCCATCACGACATGTTCGCCCATCACGGGGCGGACTCCATCCCGTACGGGGGAGGATGGCACGATGCAGGTGACCTTTCGCAGCAGACCCTCCAGACAGGGGAGGTGGCTTACAATCTCATCGAGGCTTCCACAGCTTTCCGAAGCATCGACAGGGACCTTTCCGACAGGCTTCTCGAGGAAGCCCGCTGGGGATATTCATTCTTGCTTCAGACCCGTTTCGGGGACGGCTGGAGAGCCTCCAGCATGGGACTTCTCCATTTTACCGACGATACTCCCGGAACAGCGGACGATATCCATACCGTGAGGCGTCAGAACTGTGCCCTGGACAATTTCCTGCTGGGCGCTTACGAGGCGCTTGGGGCTGAGGCTTTCGCCGCTTCCGATCCCGCCTTTGCAAGTTCCCTCAGGCAGGCTGCCGTACAGGATTATGGCTTCGCCCTCGGGAAGTTCGAGAGGGACGGCTTCGATGAGTTCCTCTATCCGTATGAGCATCAGTACGGTACGTCCCACAGCCTGTTTATGGCCATCTCATCGTGGTCTTCCAGTGTGTTGGAAAGACTTACAGGTGAAAGGGAGTACGGGGAAAGGGCGGAGCAGTACATGAGGTATGTCCTGGAAAGCCAGCACATGACCCCGCTTGCTGACGGTACGGTGGGGTTCTTCCACACTGACACGACAAAGACAGCCATAACCCACTTTGCCCACCAGTCCAGGGAGCAGATGTACATGATGGCACTTTCCGCTCTTCTGTCCGCCCATCCGGATTCCCCGGAGGCGGGCCTCTGGAAGGAGAGCATGGGCGCTTACGGGGGATATCTGTCTTCCCTCATGCAGTATACCTATCCCTACGGGATGCTTCCTGCAGGTGTCTATGGCATAGGTGAACCGGAGATGGACATGGATGCTTTCTTCAGGATCAACATTTTCTCACCCCGTTCTGTCCTGCAGCGTTACCCCGTCCAGCTTCGTGAAGGAGTGGATATAGACGGGGAGCATTTCATCCGGAGGTTCCCGGTCTGGTTCGGGGTCTTCAACGGAAACAACGCCATAATCCTCTCCTCGGGAAAGGCCGCGGCAATCTGCGGGGAGACCATCGCTAACAGCGAGCTTCGCGCTATCGGAGCCTCGCAGATAGCATGGATAAACGGTCTCAATCCCTTCGGGCAGTCGATGATTTACGGCCACGGGAGCGACTACCCGGCGATGAGTTCCTTCACGAGCGGGGAGATAGTTGGGGAGATGCCGGTAGGTATCAGAAGTTTCCATGAAGAGGACATTCCTTACTGGCCTGCGATAAACAATGCCTGTTACAAGGAGGTATGGACAACTGTGGCTGGAAAGTATCTCTCGCTTCTTTCTTCCTTGCTGTGAACCGAGACATAAGGTGATGTCGAAAGCTGAGGTGCTTTTCCCTGCGAACAGCGACACCTCACCCTCTTCTGCAAATTACCGACAAATTAAACTGGGCTCCAGTCAAGATTGTGCGTCAGGTGTTGTATGGCCCTTTCCGGTGTAGGCTATCCTACTCCTGCAAATTACCGGCAAATTTAATCTGTTATGGCAATGTCTTGTATAACAGTATTTTGGGGTAAATGGCAGAGGCTTGATGCCTGGCTTTGGCAAATTACCGACAAATTAAACTGGGCTCTTCTTTCAAAATTAAAAGGGACCCCATATGGAATGAGGTCCCTAAGTGAGTCTGTGCCACCCACCTGACTTACTTTTTACTGTCCTTGCCTGCGGCCCACTTTATGGAATTCAGCAGAAGGGTCTTGTAAGCGTTATTTTCAAGGAGCTTCGGAGAGTGGCTGAACTGGAAATAAATGTTCCTGGCAGCCTTGTCCTCGTTTGTCCAGATGACGGGATGGTCTCCCATCTTAACTTGGGTGTCGAGAGTGTAGGAACCCTCGTCCACTGTGGCAATCACATGGATGCCCTTGCCGGAGCGGGGGTTTACGTCATAGGTGTACCACTCGTCGTCCTCGATGACAAAGGACGTGTCAAGTCCCTTGACTGCAGGGTGAAGGGGGTCCTCAATGTGGACGGTCCCGTCAGAAAGGTCTGCGATATAGTTCTGGAAGCGTATTCCGCCGAGAAAATCGGAGAACCACTCCCACATGGGATAGCCGTCAAACTCCCCGAGGAGCGTCGCATGGTGCATGCCGACCCAACCGATGGTGCCGCCCTCAATCGCCTCGGTGAATGCCTCCATGGCTTTCTCGGGCCATGTGTAGGGAGGGTAGTCAAGCTGGAGGAATACGTCAAAACCAGAGAGGTACTCCTTGTCAATGACATCGGTTCTCTTGATGAAAGTGAATTCCATGCCGTTGTCTTCCGCAACCTCGCTTAGCCAGGGAACGAAGACATCGGTGAAAGGCTTGTGGTGTCCGCCGTTCTCATAGAGAACAAGCACCCGGGTCGCCTTTTTGGGTGAGCATCCGCTCATAAGCAGTATTGAAAGGGCAGATGCTGCGAGTATTAGGAGGAGGGAACGTCCCGCCCTGGAAAAGAGAGTTCTATGCATAATGTCGTCAACTATTTGATTTGTCGTTACTTGTTGCTGTCTTCTTGGGTTCCGTCAGCCCTTTTCCGTACCCTTGAGCCGAACCTGGCGTAGAGGAGCATCATGATTTCACCGAGAAGAACAAGGCTCCACGATAGGTGCCAGCTACCCATGCTGTCTGCCATAAGGCCTTGGCACAGAGGCAGCACCGCTCCTCCGAACACCCCTATCATGAATACTCCCGAGGCTACGGAAGTGTACTTCCCGAGATGGGCGACGGACAGGGTGAAGATGGCTCCCCACATTATCGAGTGGAAAAGTCCCACTGCGCAAAGCACCCAGGGACTGTCCAGGATCATGGCGAGGGTGACAAGGATGATGGCACCCACCGTGGTCACGGTCAGCTGTGTCCTGGGGCTTACCTTGCTCAGCGAACTGCCGATCGTCCTTCCCACCAGGATGGCACCCCAGTACAGGGTCGCCAGCAGGGCGGGGGACTTAAGCCCGTTCTCAACTGCGTACATGTTGATGTTCGCACCAACGCACACCTCCACTCCCACGTAGAAGAATATCGCCACGACCCCGAGGGTCAGGTGGGAGAAGGACCAAACGCTCTCCTCGAGCTTCTCGTTGCCGGTATTGCGGATTCCCTGGATGTCAGGGAGCCTTATTGCCGAAAGAACGCACAGTACCACGGCCATCACGGCGGCCAGCACAATGAAGGGAACCTGTATCTGTCCGACGCTTATCCGGTCCATCGAAAGGCCCCCGAATACCACTCCCGTCACGAAGTACGGGGCCAGGGTGGTCCCCAGGGAGTTTGCGGTGCCTCCGATGGCGAGCCTCTGGATGGACTGGGTGCCCTTGACATCACAGGCGGAAAGGTAGGGGTTGATCACCACCTGCAGGATGGTCGCCGAGGCTCCCACGGTGAAGGAACCCAGAAGGAAGATTATGAACCCGGC
>CAJOLJ010000051.1 GCA_905235445.1 uncultured Bacteroidales bacterium | reverse complement strand
GAAGAACCCGGATACAGGGCACGGGCATCGAGGATAGCCTGGGCTGTCTTTTCAATCTTGGCTTTTTGGGAATCGGTTGGGTTTGGCCAAGGGAAGTTGTTGTATACGATAGTGTTTGAATAACGATAGTCTGATTTCAATCTACCACACACAGTCCTCATCCATCCCATGTGAACAGAGGATTCAAGAATGCCGAAGTGAAATAGAGTTGAGTCGGGCATCATGAAAATGCTGTCACCTGGAATGATATCCTTTGGCAAATAGTCCATCGGGATGTAACGCCTATGCTCAGACGACACCTTGGGTATTGCTACATAATCGGATGGACACTCACGGACTTCATCGAATAGCATAGGGGTATCAGCTTTTCTTCTTGTAGCTTCCTTGGGACTGGCAAGACGATATTCCCTGACCTTTTCAACTCGTTCCATCACTTTGCTGCAACTGCGAAGGACGGTGGGATTCACATGTACAAGCCAAAGACAATACCTGGGTTTCCTGTCAATGAAGTCTTTACCCATCATGTAAGGGCGGATAAAAGAAGTAGCATTGGGGTTGACTTTCAGCAAATCGTTCTTTTCCTCTTCGGTCAGAATAAGGAATCCGCCTTCAGTCGGCTTTCCACCATTGAGCAAGGGCTTGACATCACAAAGAGGTGAAGTCCTGCTTTCTACAAAAATATCATCAGCGTCCAGAAGATATCCGTTTATGTTTCCCACCAATAATTGCTTCTCCTGGTCAAAAAGACGTTTTTGGTCAGTCCCACATTCCGAGAATCCAATAATGACACAGTGGACATGTGCGACACTGTTTGCTTCGCTGTCCCATCTGAAAGTCTTATATGCAAAGTCAATGTGAATGCCTTTCTTATTCAGCGGTCCCCACAATCCAGCTACTTGTTCTCCTTGCGTTATTGAATTCGTTGAGACAAGGGCTGCTTTGATATTGGTTCCTAGCATCATTTCCGCTGCTTTGTAATACCATCCAGCCACATAATCAATTTTACCGGCAGACTTGACTGGTTTATTGTTTTCATCAAGAAGGACACCCAGCAGTTCATCCTTTTGTCCCTTCGTCTGGAATGAATAACCGATGAAGGGTGGGTTACCCATAATACAGTTCAGTTCACTGGCAGGTATCACATCGTTCCAATCCATCCTCAGGGCATTGCCCTCCTTTATGTTTGTGTATGTTTTCAGAGGGAAAGGTTCCAGGGTCATTCCGACTATCTCGTCGGTCTCCTGCAATGTCTGCAACTCCGCTATCCAAAGTGCGGATGATGCTACCGATACAGCGAAGTCATTTATCTCAATACCATAGAACTGGTTGATATTGACCTTGATTGGATTCACAAGGTCACCGAGGATACGGCCTTCACCGTAGATAATCCTGAGTGTCTCGTTCTCAAGTCTTCTCAGGCATAGATAAGTCTCTGTGAGGAAGTTTCCTGAACCGCAGGCGGGATCCATGAACTTGAGTCCCGCAATCTTGTCCTGAAAGGCCTGTGCTTTCTGCTTTCTAGTGGCTGGAACCTTCATGGCCTTGATATCAGACAACTCAGCCTTCAGGTCATCCATGAAAAGGGGGTCAATGACTTTGTGGATGTTCTCAATCGAGGTATAGTGCATACCACCGGACCTTCTTGTCTCCGGGTTCAGCGTGCTCTCGAATACGGCTCCGAAGATGGTCGGGGAAATCTCGCTCCAGTCAAAGTCATTGCTGGCCCTGTTGAGAAGAAGGTCTTTCAGTTCATCCGTGAACTGAGGTATCTCTATGTCATCCGAGGCGAACATCCCTCCGTTGACATAAGGGAATGCGGCCAGGTCTTCTTCAAGATAAGGATCCCGCTGGTCCGTTGGGGTGTTCAGTACCTCAAAGAGGTCGATAAGAGCCCTCCTTATCTGACCGGCGGACAGAGGTGCGAGGTAGTCATGGAACATGTTCTTGCGACCGAACACGCCGGCATCCTCCGCATACATGCAGAACACGAGACGGACACAGAGTTTGTTGAGGCTCTTCTGGCTTTCAAGGTTGGAAGGGTCCCTGTACTGGGCTAGAATCTTATCATACAGGATGCCAATGATTTCACCGGCCTTGATGCTGACTTCCAGTTCTTTGTCACGTACTGTGGCATCGTCCTTCACCAGGAATTCCAACCTGTACCACTCTTTCTCCAGGTCCTCCAGCAGAACCGTCTGGGGTTCCGCATCGGGGTGCTCCATGTCATAGATGAGGAACTCCCTGAAATTGCATGTCACGATCCATTTCGGGGTCTGGGAAACGGGAAGCCCGCCGGCGTATCGCCTTGCCTGCTGGTAAGGCGTAAGGTCTGTCCCGTCACTTTGCCTGAACTTATCGGTCAGGCTGCGGTGAGGTCCTTTCTGCTCTATGAGCACCTTTGTGGTAGTGATGTAGGCGTCGATGAAGTCGGAACCTTTCTCCTTGGTGATTGTTTTCACCGGTATCTCGAACCGCATGATGGAAGAAGGGTCATCCACACCCAATATTTTCCGGAGGAGGGACAGCCAGAACCTTGACGTGTCTCCCTTCTCGTATCCTTGGCCGGTCCATTCTTTCACGAACTCCCTGGCAGCTATATTCCGTTTTGTCTCAGTGCTCATTATCGGTACTATCTTCAAACATACATAATTACTGAATTCGGGTGAAAGTGCATTCATGAAACAAGGGAGGAAGGACTGCTTTTGTCCTTCCTCCCCTCTCTTACGGGGAGAAGACTCCCCTATCTGTATGAAACTTTGGAATCCTACATGTTCTTCCACTCTTCCCTGGCCTTGTCCAGGGCCTCCCAGTGCTCGGGGGTCATGCTGCCCGGGGTGAAGAGGCAGATGCCTGCGGCACCGGCTTTCATGCTCTGGATGACAGCCTCGCCGATCTCGTCGGGAATGAGGCCAGACTGCTCGGGGTCCTTGAGCTCGACTTTCCTCTTCCATTCCCTGCAGATGAACAGGCCGCTGTACAGGGGGACATCCGGCATGGCGCGGACCTCCTCGCGGGTCACCTTGCCTACCCAGTTGACATCTCCTAGGTAGAAGTCATTGTAGTTCATCGGGAATACCTTGTCAAGAGGCCATTTGTCCCACTCCTGGCGGACCATGGGAACCGCATGGCTGCGAGGTCCGGGGAATACGTCCGCACTGACCTTGCCTCCCTTTGCGTGTATCGCATCGGCAACCTCCTTGACCAGTCCTGTCACGTTGTCGCAGCGGAACTGGGCCCACTTGGCGACCCTCTCGGGATGACGGGTCTTGGTGATGTCGATGCCGGTCTGTGCCTTGAAGTCAGCCACACAGTCAGCACAGTAGCAATAATCTGCAGCAGGATATTCCTCGTGCATGTCCAGGCCGTACTTATTCCAAAGTCCACGGGCCAGGATCACGTCTGGATAACGGATATAGTCAAGCTGGACGTAGTCGACTGTAGGGATAAGGGCAATCTCGGTAAGAATCTCCTTGGCCCATTCCCTGACGTTGGGGTTGTGGGGATCGAGGAAGGTGTAGTAACTGACGAATGCAGGATCTGTGTCAGCGCTCTTGCCCTCACGGCTCACTGCATACCATGAATGGGGCATTCCCCCCTGGGTCATGACGGGAGTCCAGGCGTGGTACTCAAGACCGAGGTCATGGGCGACGGAAGAGGCCATCTTGATTTTCTCGATGTCCATTCCCCCGTTGATGCACACTCCGGTAATGCCATGCTCCTTCCACTCGGTGTAGGTCTGGGTGAGGGACTCCTTGGTGGCACCCCTCGGGATGCCGGACCATGCGAATACGGGAATGTCACCATGCTGGACCTTGGCAGGAGCGGGAAGCTCGTTCTTGATGGAGGAGGGCATGTAGAAGTTGTTGTTCTCCCTTATCCAGCAGGCAACGGATGCGATGTCTTTCTTGGTGAGAGTACTGACATCGATTGCATCGTTCTTTCCGCCTGTGGCATCCTCACCCACGTAGTAGAAGGACCTGTTCGCAGGAACCACCAGGATCTTCCCGCCGCTGCGCACGACAAGCTGGGGATCGTACTTGCCCTTGACCACCGTCCAGTCATAGCCCTCGAAGAGCTGATACTGGGGGACGAAGATTTCATCGGACTGGACCTCGAGTTCTTTCTTGAGACCGAGGGCCTTGCGCATGTAGCGGTTCAGGTTGACATTGCGGATAAGTCCCTCGGGACGCTGTCCGTTGGGGTTGTACACGGCCAGGAATACATCCTCGCCGGTGTGGTTGCCGCTTATGAATGCAATGTGGGTGTGCCGGGTCATGATGCGGTTGATTTCCTGGGAGAGGCTTCTCTCGTGGGCCGCATTCATGTAGTCCTGCGTCTTCACGCCGCGGTGTGACAGAAGTGCGGCGAGTTCGGCGGGATTGAGGTCAATGTCCGTGTACTCCTTGAATACCTTCTTCATATCCTCGGGTGCGCACTCGGAGAGGAGCTGCTCCATCTTCACGCCCGAGGCCTTGTACTTGGAGAAGTTGAGGAACATGGAATCCAGGGGCTGCTTGGTGTAGTTTGCATAGTTGGGGTCGCCCATGGTGATTCCGCCGGTTCCGTGGTCAGGCATGATGACAACGGTTGTGTTGCCGTCCTTCTTTGCGAAATCTATGACAGCCTGGACAGCGTTGTTGAACTCAATGAACTCAGTAACGGTACCGATGGCATCCTTGGCATGGGCTGCCATGTCCACCTTGCTTCCCTCAATCATGAGGAAGAATCCCTTCGGGTTCTTGGAAAGAAGCTCGAGGGCCTTGTTGGTCATCTCGGTAAGGGAAGGCTCGGTATCGTCGCGGTCTATCTCATACTGCATGTTGTCGTCGTTGAACAGGGCCCAAACCTTTCCTTCCTTGTGGGCGCGGAAAGCATTGACATCCTTGTTGATGTAGGTGATCCCTTTATCGTCGAGAATCTCCTTGACCTCGTCGTCCACGACCTTGGCTCCTCCTGCGAACAAGACGTCAAGTCCCTGGGAAGCCATCTGACGGGCTATGTCATGGGTCGCTCCCCTCTCGACGGTATGTGCGGAAGTGGCAGCCGGAGTGGCATGGTGGAATACACATGTAGCTACGACGCCAACCGACTTGCCCTGCTGGAGGCGGGCAGCCTCGGCAAGAGTAGTCTGGGGCTGGAACTCCCTGGACTGGTCGATGGGAACGAGGTCGTAGGGGGCATTGGAATGAGGATACACTGAAATGTTCCTGCCCTGCTGGAGGACTCCAGTCATGTAGTCCGACATGCTGCCGGAAGACTCAGCGATGGGGGCATCGGAATTGTTTACCCTCACCAGACCGCAGATGTACGGGTCGATTGCCAGGGAGGAGAGGTCCTCCTGGGGATCGAGGTACTGCTTGTACCACCTTGTCGTGGACAGAAGGCCGGTGGAGGTTCCGTCCGTAATCATCACGATGAGGTTCTTGGTTGGCTTGATCTCGTCCTTTTTCTGGCATGAAGACATGAAAACGGGTACGAGAAGCCCTAGGGCAGCGCTAAGGGCGATGGCCCTGAGCGCGCCTGTTTTGAGTGTGAATCTTGTCATATGAGTTTTTTGTGTGTTTATGCGGGGTGCACCATAGTGTGTTTGAAATTCAAAATTACTCAAAATTGTTGACTAAATCTCATTTTAATCCAAAAGTATCGCGCCCGCGTCAATTCAGAGCCCCCCGTAAGCGGCAAGGGAAAGGTATCCTGTTCCAGAATTGTGTAACTTTGCGAAGTATACGGGTGCCCGATGCCGCCACTGCACCTTATTACTGGAGGGAATAGTGGCTGAGGGTGTCCAATTTCTACCCATACCCCAGGAATCAATGCTTCGCAAAGAACTCAATCAGTACGTCTTCACGCATAGGGCTTCCCCTGATATCCAGGATAAGCTCCTCAGGAACAATGATTTCTCGAACATGGTCCTTGACTTCATGCAGTCAAGGTATCTCTGTGATGTACTCTCAAGCGGTGTCCCACCGTCTTTGCCCTATTCCGGATTCATGAAAGAGGTGCTGCTGACAGAGGGCCTTTGCGATGACATGGAGATTGCATCGATGCAGGAGTACTTTGACTTGTGTACAAGGGAGATTCCAGGGTCGATCATAAGCGAGAACCCTTACATCCAGACTATTCGCTTCCCCTACGGCAAGACTCTCGGTGGGTGGGAGTTCACATCCGAGGGGACGCTCCCCTATGAGCCGTTCATCTGTGACGACATCAAAGTGATGGAGAAGGAAATGATGGAGATCCCGCAGGTCGGATGGTGCACTCACTCTCTTTCCTATCCCTGCATCAAACAGGATGGACGGGAATGGATGGCGGTAAAACCAAGTGAGATTATCTCCATGGCTCCTTCAATCGAGACAGCCGGGGGGAAGGTGCTTGTGCTGGGTCTCGGACTGGGTTACTTCCCGTTCATGGCCTCACTGAAGAATGATGTCGACTCAGTGACAATAGTTGAGAGGGATCCTTCGGCGATATCTCTTTTCAATGAGTTCCTGCTGCCCCAGTTCCCCTGCGGGGACAAGATATCCGTCATTCAGGATGATGCCCTCAGCTTTCTTCCAACTGTAGCAAAGGGACAGTATGACTGGGCATTCGTGGACCTGTGGCACGACAGCGGGGACGGGGCGAGGGGCGATGCTCTTTGCAAAGTGCAGGTCATTGGAGAAGCCCTATCTGAAGTACTTGTACTGGATGGAAGAGACACTGCAGTCCGCACTGCGGTGGAAAGTCGTGTTCGGATAGAACGAGGCATAACTTTTGCGGTCAAATCACAAATATGGACCTTCTCACGATACTTCGGCTCTCATGGAAGTGGGGAAAGGGGACATACATCGTCTCGGGGATCCTGACGGTGGCGATGGGCCTTCTGGTGGCCTTTTTCCCAGATTCAATCCCTGTGTGCATTTTCCTGAAACTCCTCTCCCTTCCCGTGATATACTACCTTGTCCGTTCGTTCCTCAAGAGCGGACAGATATACTTCTACATCAATCTGGGCCTCAGTCGCCTGGAGTACCTGCTACTGCCGATGATAGTTGAGTTCATTGCGTTCATCCTTGTCATGATCTTTTGCGGAGTCCTTGCCCATGTACTCTCCTAACACACTTCTTGTAGACAGCGTCCATCTGGAGTTCCCGGGAAGGACAGTGCTCCAAAGCGCATACATCACGTCCACTACCGGGCGGGTCACAGGGCTTCTTGGCCGAAACGGCTGCGGCAAGTCATCCCTTTTCAAGTGCATAATGGGAGCGGTGAAGGCTCAGAACATATTCGTGCGCCTTGGAGACGAAAGGGACACTGACCATGACCACATAGGGCAGTGGGTCAAGTATCTGCCGCAGTACTCGTTGATTCCGCAGTATATGACCCTCGGTGAGGCGTTCTCCCTGTATGGGGTGGACTATGACGGACTCGTCACTTTCGACACGAAGTTCCATCCCTTCCAGAGAAAGGCACCTTCGCAGCTCTCCGGCGGGGAGGTCCGCATCGCAGAAACTTATCTGATACTCAATTCCGATGCACAGTTCTGCATCCTGGACGAGCCATTCTCTTTCATTGCCCCCAACTGCGTGGAGAAGATAAAGGCTATGATCCGGGAGAAGAAAAAGACCAAGGGCATCATCATATCGGACCATATGTATGAGGATATCATTGATGTGACCGATGACTTGTTCGTAATGAGGGACGGTTACACATTCCCGGTAAAGAGCCGGGAAGACCTCATCCAAAACGGCTATATCCTTCGCTAGGAAAGCTGCAAAAGAGTCGTAATATCTGAATTTTAAACGTTTAAACTTCATTTTTCTCAGATTTACGTTTTGCGTTAATGAATATTTTCCTACTTTTGCTCCCGGTCACGATGGCCAAACTTAAACAAGAACAATATCCATGATACTCGGAAGCATCCATCACCACCATCACCATGGCACAGTCATGGCAGGGTGATGCATCTCATTTCGGTATTGTAGGAATGAATACACAAAGGCATCTCCCCGCCACCCGGGAAGGTGCTTTTTTTGTTGCTGCACTTCCCCGCCCCAGGCAGAGTCTATGCCATCACCTAAACATTGAATTCAGACAACACACACTCTCACTTTATGTCCACTCTAAGAATTGCCCTGCAGACAAAAGGGCGCCTCAATACAGACAGCATCACCCTCCTCGAGGAGGCAGGTATCAATGTGGAGGACCCCGGACGGAAGTTCCTGACCAGAAGTTCCTCTTTCCCTGTCGAACTCCTCTATCTCCGTGACGACGACATTCCCCAGGCCGTGAGCATGGGAGCCGCCGACCTCGGCATCGTGGGATACAACGAGGTCCTTGAGAAAGAGGCCCCTGTGGAGGTCGTACGCAAGCTCGGTTGGGGGGCATGCAGACTTTCACTCGCCGTTCCCGCTTCTGCCGACTATGACGGCCTTCAGTGGTTCCAGGGTAAAAGGATCGCCACTTCATATCCGAAGATTCTTCGTAAGTTCCTCTCTGAAAATGGCATCTCGGCATCGGTTCATGAGATTGCAGGATCTGTCGAGGTCGCACCTTCCGTGGGACTGGGCGATGCTATCTTCGACATAGTATCTTCCGGCGGCACGCTGGTCCGCAACTCTCTTGTTGAAGTGTACCGTGTGGTGGAAAGCGAGGCTGTCCTCATTGCCAACCCTTCTGTCCACGATGACCCGGAGAAAGAGTCCGACCTGAAGCGGCTGCTGTTCCGTTTCGACTCCATAATGAAGAGCCACGGCAAGAAGTATCTTCTGATGAACATCCCGAACGACTCCCTCGAGGAGGCTATCCGCATTGTCCCCGCCATGCGAAGCCCCACGGTCCTCCCTCTCGCCCAGAGCGGCTGGTCATCCCTTCACTCGGTTGTCGAGGAGGATGTCCTTTGGGACAAGGTCCATGCCCTCAAGGAAATCGGGGCCGAAGGAATCCTGGTCCTCGATGTCGAGAAACTTGTCCTCTAGGGTACTTAACTTTCATTTCGGTTTCATTGAACCTTAATAGTTAGGCATACAGAATCATGAAAACATACATTCAGCCCTCCCCTGACAAATGGGAGGAGATATGCAGGAAAAGGGCCGTGGACGAAAGCGGCCTGCAGGAGAAGGTGGGCTCCATCCTGTCCCTTGTCAGAAATGACGGTGACAAGGCCCTCCTGGATATGGCAGTGCGCTTTGACAGGGTGAAGGAAGGCCTGCTCCAGCAGATTAACCCGGACTGTCCACTGAAGGTCACAGAGGAAGAGTTTGCAGCCGCCCAGGGCAAAGTGGCCCCCGAAGTGAAGGCGGCCATTGCCAAGGCCAAGGATAATATTGAGAGTTTCCACACAAGGCAGAAAGCCTGTGACTATAGCGTCGAGACCGTACCCGGTGTAGTCTGTTCCTACAAGAGGGTCCCCATCCGCAGGGTGGGCCTCTATATTCCCGGCGGTACGGCTCCCCTGTTCTCCACGGTCCTGATGCTTGCAGTCCCTGCACAGATTGCAGGCTGTCCCGATGTCATTCTCTGCACTCCGCCAAGGGCTGACGGAAGCGTAGATGAGCACATACTTTATACCGCAAAACTTTGTGGCATCACCACTGTCTACAAATGCGGCGGAGCAGGAGCCATAGCAGCTATGGCTTATGGAACTGAGAGCATCACGAAAAGGGACAAGATTTTCGGCCCGGGGAATCACTTTGTCATGAAAGCCAAACAGATGGTCCAGGGTGACGGAGTCGCCATAGACATGCCAGCAGGACCTTCCGAGGTCATGGTGCTTGCCGACGAAACTGCGGTTCCTGCTTTTGTGGCAGCCGATCTTCTGAGCCAGGCGGAACACGGGGTGAACTCACAGGCGGTGCTGGTTTGTACCTCTGAGGGCATCGCCAAGGCTGTCCAAGCCGAAATCGACAGACAGCTCAGAGTCCTTCCCCGTCAGGAACTGCTCCTCAAGAGCCTGGAAGGAAGTTTCATGTGCGTACTCAAGGACAGGGATGATATGCTCTCATTTGCCGAGACCTATGCTCCCGAGCATCTTATTCTCTCGGTTGACGATCCATCGGAACTCGCCTCCAGGGTATACCGGGCAGGAAGCGTTTTTCTCGGGAACTATTCCCCCGAGAGTGCCGGGGACTACGCATCCGGGACGAACCACACTCTTCCCACATCGTCCTGGGCCCGTTCGTTCAGCGGAGTGGGGGTGGAGAGTTTCTGCAGACACATTTCTTTCCAAGGCCTTAGCCCCGAAGGACTTCGAGGACTATCCGATACCATCCGCACCATGGCAGATGCAGAAGGACTCGCAGCGCACAGTGCTGCCGTAACCGTCAGGCTCAGTTCCCTGGAGGAGGCATGCCCTGAGTAAGAGTCTCAGGGCAGGCTCATCTGCGCGTCCCCAGTATCCCGACATTAATTATACAGACACATACAATACTCTTTCGATATGATAGACCCCCTCAAATTGGTCCGCCCCAATATCCTTGCCTTGAGTCCGTACTCCACAGCCCGTGACGAGTACAAGGGAGGAAATTTCAATGCCCTCTTGGATGCAAATGAAAGTCCTTACGAGACCGGGCTCAACCGCTATCCTGACCCTAGGCAGGCAGCTCTCAAGAAGCGTCTTTCCGAGCTCAAGGGTATACCCTCCGGGCGAATATTCATAGGCAATGGTTCCGACGAGGCCATAGACCTTTGCTACAGGATATTCTGTCGCCCCGGTGTGGACAATGCCATTCTCATGGCCCCGTCCTACGGGATGTACAAGGTCTGCGCAGATACCAATGACATCGCCACGAAGCAGATAATGCTTCGTGAGGACTTCTCCCTGGACACGCAGGCTCTTCTTGCACTGCAGGATGACAAGACAAAGCTTCTTTTCCTCTGTTCTCCCAACAATCCTACGGGAACGGTGATTCCGTTCCTCCAGCTCGAGGACATCCTTGAAGGGTTCGGAGGAATGGTAGTGCTGGATGAGGCTTATGTGGATTTCAGCGCGGAGGGGTCGGCACTCGGCCTTCTGGACAAGTATTCCAACCTCATTATTCTCCAGACCATGTCCAAGGCATGGGGAATGGCAGGACTCAGGGTAGGCCTCGCCTTCTCGAGGGAGGAAGTCATATCAATCTTCGATAAGGTCAAGTATCCCTACAATGTGAACATACTGTCCCAGAGAACGGCACTGGGTGCCCTGGACAGGAGGACCCTCGACGCCCATGTCGAGGAAGTGCTTTCCCAAAGGGAAATGCTTCGAAGGGAATTGCCGTCGTGTCCCGGAGTAGTGAAAGTATACGACAGTGAAGCGAACTTCCTGCTGGTGCAGTTCAGGGACCCGAAGGGTGTATACGACAAACTCATTTCCAAGGGAATAATAGTGCGTGACAGAAGCTCGGTCCCCTTATGCGGTGGATGCCTTCGCATAACCGTCGGCACTCCTGCCCAGAATGACTCCCTGCTCCGTATCCTCAGGGGTGAGGAACCCGCTCACAGCCGTCACGTCACACTTTCAAGAAGGACTGCCGAGACTTTCGTCACGGTGGACCTCGACCTTGACTCCCCTCCCGTTGACTGCAAGATAAGCACTGGACTTGGGTTCTTCGACCACATGCTGATGCAGATTCCCCATCACGGCGGAGTCAGACTGAACATATCAGTCCAGGGTGACCTTCAGGTGGATGAGCATCACACGATGGAAGATACAGGTATCGTCCTTGGCAAGGCTATCGCCGAGGCACTCGGGGACAAAGTCGGGATATCCCGCTACGGGTTCTCCCTGCCCATGGACGAGAGCGAGGCTATGGTGCTGCTGGATTTCGGGGGAAGGGCCGATCTTGAATGGGATGTGCATTTCACGAGGGACATGGTCGGTGACACTCCGACCGAGATGTTCAAGCACTTCTTCTACAGCCTCTGCAGCGGAGCCAACTGCAATATCCATGTGAATGCCGACGGGGAAAACAATCATCACCTGGCCGAGTCCATTTTCAAAGCTTTCGCAAGGGCCCTCGGTATGGCGGTAGCCCGTACATCATCCACCAGTGCACCATCAAGCAAGGGAGTGTTATGACAACTATCATTGATTACGATGCAGGCAATATCCACTCAGTGGTGGGAGCCCTATCCCGCCTGGGTGAGAAATATGTGCTGAGTTCGGACCCGGATGTGATCCTGTCATCAGACAGAGTGTTGCTTCCTGGTGTAGGAGAAGCATCAAGGTGCATGGAATCATTGAGGCGGAAAGGTTTGGACACTGTTGTACCTAGGATTGAGGCTCCCCTTCTAGGTATCTGCATCGGGCTCCAGCTCCTATGCACAGGAAGCGAGGAGGGCAACGCCTCTTGTTTAGGCGTGTTTGACGTACCTGTCCTTCAGATGCATCCTGCACCTGGGATGAAGGTCCCGCACATGGGGTGGAACGAGATATCAGCGGTGGGATCACCTTGTCCCATTCTTCATGGTCTGGAAAGGGGCAAGTACTTCTACTTCGTGCATTCCTTCTATGCTCCAATATCAGACAGTACAGCGGCATCTACCACCCACGGCAACCTCACCTTCAGTTCAGTCCTCTGGAAAGATAACTTCTTCGGAGTTCAGTTCCATCCCGAGAAAAGCGGGGAAGGAGGACTTGAGCTACTAAGAAACTTTATCTCTTTGTAGTATTTATAGTCAAGTAGATACCGAAATGATAGCAAAGAAAAAGATAAAGATTATACCGGCGATAGACATTATAGGTGGAAAGTGTGTCCGTCTTACCAAGGGTGACTATGCCCAGGAGAAAGTCTATGACTCCTCTCCCCTGGACATGGCACGAAGGTTCGAGGACTGCGGAATAAGTTCGCTTCACCTTGTGGACTTGGACGGTGCCAAGGCATCGTCTCCCGTGAACCTTGATACACTGGAAAAGATAAAGACTTCCACATCACTCAAGGTGGAGTTCGGAGGTGGAGTCAAGAGCACAGAGGCTCTTAATAGCGTAATTGACAGCGGTGCTGACTGGGTTATAACAGGAAGCGTGGCAGTCACTGCCCCGCAGCTCCTGGAGGAGTGGACAGTTCTATTTCCAGGGAAAATAGTCCTTGGTGTTGATCTTAAGGACGGACACGTAGCGACAAGAGGATGGCTTGATAAAAGCACCCATTCATACAGTGATGTCATCACTCGGTTCCCAGCAGTCAGGCGTATAATCGTTACTGAAATTAGCCGTGACGGTACGCTTCAGGGGGTGGACCTGTGCTTTTACGAAAAGGTACAAGCGGAGTATCCGGATAAAGAGATAACCGTATCCGGAGGCATTGCCTCGGCAAGTGACATCCTGTCCCTTGAAGATGCAGGCCTAAAGAGCGTGATAGTCGGCAAGGCAATCTATGAGGGCAGGATATCACTCAAGTGGATCTCCGACATCATCGGCAAACAGTAGGTCGCACCTTTGCCACCCACCATAAACATTTAGTTGGCATATGCTTGCAAAAAGGATAATACCCTGCCTGGACGTGAAGGACGGCAGGACCGTCAAGGGAATAAACTTCCTCTCCCTCACTGATGTCGGTGACCCGGTCGAGATGGGCAAACGCTACAGTGACGAGGGGGCGGATGAACTTGTCTATCTTGACATAAGTGCCTCGGCCGAAGGCAGGAGCACATTCAAGGACCTCGTCAGAAGAGTTGCCGAGCAGCTGTCCATCCCTTTTACAGTGGGAGGAGGAATATCATCATACGATACCGCAGGGGAGCTTCTTGGCTGCGGTGCCGACAAGATATCCATAAACACTGCTGCCGTACTTGACCCATCACTCATTGGGAAGATTGCCAAAGGTTACGGCTCGCAGTTCGTAGTGGTTGCCATAGATGCCCGCTACAGCGAGGATGACGGTATATGGCACGTGACCACACACGGAGGGCGCAAATCAACTGACAAAGAGTTGTTCTCCTGGGCACATGAGGCCCAGGAAAGAGGTGCAGGAGAGATCCTTTTCACTTCCATGAACCATGACGGCATGAAAAGTGGCTATCCTCTTGACACTTACAGCAAGCTCTCATCCATGCTCTCCATCCCGGTCATTGCATCCGGTGGAGCCGGAAACATGCAGCACATAAGGGAAGTCCTGTCTGAGGGCAAGGCTGATGCAGCACTTGCCGCCAGCATCTTCCACTACGGAGAAATAAGAATCCAGGATCTGAAAGCCTACCTCAAGGCTGAAGGCATAACAGTCAGACTTTAACTGCATACGCAGATAATATACGATACACAATAAACAAGAAATCAACGATAGCTATGATACAGTGCGATTTTGATTTTTCATCACTGAAAACTGACCCCAAGGGACTTATCCCTGCGATAGTCCAGGACTACTCCACAATGCAGGTCCTGATGCTTGCCTACATGAACGAGGAAGCATTCAACAAGACTCTCTCAACCGGACTTGTCACCTTCTTCTCACGGTCCAGGAACGAGCTTTGGACTAAAGGCGAAACCTCAGGAAATTATCTGCACCTGGTGGGCATTGCCAAGGACTGTGACTCCGATACCCTACTCGTGACTGCAAAACCTGACGGACCCGCCTGCCACCTTGGCACCAAGACCTGCTGGGGAGATGCCGTCCCAACCAGCCGTGGGTTCATACGTGAACTTGAGCAGGTAATCAAGGGAAGATACGAGCAGATGCCTGAAGGTTCCTACACCACATCCCTTTTCAAGAAAGGTACTGCAAGAATGGCCCAGAAAGTCGGCGAAGAGGCCGTTGAGACCGTAATCGAGGCAATGAAAGGAGACAAGGAAAGACTTGTGTATGAAGCCTCTGACCTCGTGTATCACCTTCTTGTCCTGCTTCGTAGCGAGGGCCTTGGCATTGAGGACCTGGAAAAGGAACTTGAGAGAAGGCACAAGTAGCCTTCATCACTCTAGGCCAAAGGTAGTCACATACAAAGAAAGTCTCTCCCCGTAATATGCCTGAGCAGTGCGGGGAGGGGCGTTTTCTATAGTTGCTAGAAACCTACTTCGTGATTATCGGCTTTCCTTCGGCGTCCAGAAGCGGGGTAATGCCCCTGTCGACATACAGATAATTGACGCATGTCTCATTGTCAACTATGACCAGCACTTCGGTTAGAATGCCGGCATGACTCCTGTCTTCGATTGTGAATCTTTTGTCCGTAAAACATGGTATGGCTGTGTATTTAAAATTAATATTTAACTTTTTGACTTGCAAGTAGTTATTATGCGAAGAGACCTTTTCATATGTAGTTATTGTCGTACTATCCTTGAATGGTCGTAGCGGAACTTCCTGCTTTGGCCTTTACCATTTTGATGACACCGTTTCCGTCAGGGACCGATATCCCGTCTTTGAACTCATAGCCCTGTTTTCTGTAGAACTCTACGGCGGTGATGGAGGAACACAGTTCCGCACGACTGGAGTGGAGGAAGTATTCATCCCGCTCCAGAACCTCCATTATGCGTTTTCCGATGCCTTTTCCTTGATACTCGGGAAGGACAAAGATTGAAAGCAGGTAGCTTGCCTCCTTGTTCTCAGTGGATTCCTGAATGCCGCCGCACCCAATAAGTCTTTCTCTGTCATGGACTACATAGAAATGTGTCTTACTGGCCTCCCTAAGGAAGAATTCCGGGGAATACATCCTGGCTATGTCACGAAGATACTGGGAGGTATAATCCCGACCGTTGCTCTTTTCCAGGGTATAGGCCACAAGAGAGGACAGTTCTTCGCTATCTTCTTTCCTGTATGGACGGATTGTGAAGCACATTTCCTGCATTGCCACATGTAAAAAAGGTTATTTCCGAGCTTCCAGGCATTTGTCCATGAACTCAACCATCTTGGCGTTCACCCTCATGGACTCGGGCAGGGTCTGGTTGATAACGTTGTGGACGTGGGCAACCTTCTTGTCATCAGATTCGATGTCCACGAATTCCAAGTTGAGGCCCTTGGCGTCCCTGTCGGCCTTTATCAAGAGGGACTGTGACCTTATGAAATCATTGGTACAAGTGGATACGAAAAGAGGTCCGGTGTAACTTGCGATGTATGTCTTGGGAGACACGTCCAGCAACCACTGCTTGTCCTCGTAGCGGGGCCCGACGAACCATTTGATGGCACTCTTGGTGAGGCCCTTGGCCTGGGCAAATGATGCAAAATCATATGCCGGGCAGCTGAGAAGGACTCCCTGGGTCTTGAACTTAGTCGGACGGATGGGTACGGAAGTGTCGCAGGTCCCCTCTCCCATGTACAGGGCGAGGTGTCCTCCTGCCGAGTCCCCGGTCAGGAACATCCTGTCTTTGTTGAGCCCCAGTTTGGTTGCGTTCACGGTAAGGTAATCCAATGCAGCGGCACAGTCCTCCAGTTCATGGGACACGTCCAGTTTGCCGTCGCTGTGCCTGTATTCGACAAGAACCACATCATAGCCTTCCTTCAGGAACACGGATGCAAAACCCCTGTTGTTCTCTCGACGGCCAGCCACATAGAACCCTCCATGGATGTCAATGAGTACCGCATCCTTCCTGACGGATGGATCGGCATAGTAGATGTCAAAGACCTGATAAGGAGAGCCGCTCTCGACATATGCGACACCGATACTGTGTTTCAAGGTATCCGCATAGGCGGGTGCCGCGGAGACCGTATTGGTCTGCTTCAGCATCATCTTGAGAATGGGCTTGCTGATTTTCATCCCACCGCATCCCGCGACGAGGAAAAGGCTTGCCAGTATGATTGATAGGCGTTTCATTCGGATATCTGGGCTATTGTCTTAGCATGTAAACAGTTACTTTTCGTCATACTCCACCTTGAAGTCATCGAAGTATGCGACTCCGTCGTCTTCCTTCGTGTTGAAACAATAGATGGCGGGCCTCACGCCCTTCCAGTTACCGTAGACGTTCTGGAATGGCTCCCCTATTTTCTGGAAGGTCTTCCCGTCCGTGGAGTACCAGTACTGGAACTTGATTGCCTGCGCATCGTATGTGAAGCGTAGGTATACCTTGGATCCTTTCATGGGTATCCGGGCAAATTCCCCGTTGAGTACTTCCTCGAGGACTATGTGCCTTTTTCCTCCTTCCACTACTGCCCCGAGTCCCCACATCATGGTTCCCATCACAGATAGCCCGCATCTTCCGCCATCTTTCATGTCTTTGGTATCCACAGTGACAGTGATTGCACCTTTGTAGCCGAAGAGTTTCTGGGTGAGGGTGTTTCGGGCATCTCGCAGGTTCGTGGCTTTGAGGGCGTGCACAGTGAGGAATCCTTTCCTCTCGGTCAATGACCACGCACTGCTTACCGGGTTGTGGTTGAACTGCCAGGCCGGAGAGAGTGTGGCGGATGAGAAATCATCGCTTGAGATAGGCTTGAAAGGGACAGTGCCCTTAAAGGGAGCCTCCCAACAGAATACGGGTTCCCCGATTCCGTTGCGGTCAATGTCCACTCCTATGACGGGCCAACCTTCCTCCCAGTGTACCGGCTGAAGGTGAACTACCCTGCCAAGGACAGGAGTCTGCTGGAAATGCATGAAGAACCATCTGCCATCCTCGGTATCCACGAGGGCTCCCTGATGTGGCCCGTTAATTTTGGTCGATCCTTTTTCCAGGACAACTTTTTTGTCATAGGGACCGTAGATGGATGCTGAGCGAAGGATTACCTGGTTGCCTCCTCCTACTCCACCTTCGGGTATGCTGAGGTAGTAGTACCTGTCTATTTTGTGGAACTTGGTGCCCTCGGCTACATGTCCTCTGTAAACTTCGATCCCGTCATCGAGCAGTTCAGTGCCGTCGGGTGACATCTTGTGGATGATGATAGGACCGGCCCCAACCTTGCTGTGCCCGAGGTATGCCTGTCCGTCCTCATCCCAGAACGGGCAGGGATCCTCCCATCCGGCTCCTTCGTATAGACGGATAAGATCGCTCCAAGGTCCTTCGGGTGCGGGGGCGCTGGTCATGTACAGCCCGTCCACAGGTGAGCAGAAATACACAAAGAACTTTCCGTCGTGATAGCGTATGGCCGGGGCCCAGGACCCGTTGGCATAATTTTCCGGAGTGTCCCACCCCGGGGTCTCAAAGCGGGAATATAGCTGCGTGATATACTCCCAGTTCATGAGGTCCTGAGACCGTAGCAACTGCATCCCCATGAAGTGGAAATCAGACGCCACCATGTAGAACGTATTCCCCACCCTTATGACATCAGGGTCCGAGAAGTCCGCATTGAGGACCGGGTTTATGTAGGTCCCGTTTCCCTGGTCCCCCCAGGCAGTGGGCGTGAAAGTGGAGTCGGTCGCATTGCGAAGACCCTTGACGTAATCTTTCATCTTGACCTGCCTTCCCCAAACGAGAGCCAATGGCTCCTTATTTGTGGTTGAAGGCCCCTCCTCCTGTCCGAGACAGACAAGGGGAGAGCACAGAAGGCCAAGTGAAAGGATGAAAAAAGTGGCTTTTGTACTGTACATGGTTGTTTGGTTGTGTTTACTTGAAATGCTATGTCCTACAATATCGGCTCTACTTGAAAAGAAGCGGTCCGAAGGTGTTGAGATACAGTCTCCAGTTGGCCCATGTATGCCCGCCCTCGGAGATGAAGGTAGTGTGTGGCATGCCGTTCCGTGTGAGGGCCTCGTCAAGGACCTGGGTGTTCTTGTAGGCAAGAGTGTCGCCCGAGCCGCAACCTATCCAGTAGAGCTTGTAGCCCGCTTTCTTTATTCCCTGCAGGTCAGCGTCCAGATGGTCGCTTTCACGGATACCGCAGCTAAGCGGGCAGATGTAGTCGAATACGCCGGGATAGAGGGTCGTTGCAGCAGTGGTATGGCCACCACCCATCGAAAGACCCGATATTGCCCTTGAAGAGCTCTTGGGGATTGCACGGAAGTTCTTCTCGATGAAAGGAACGATCTCGGTGACAAGGCTCTTGACATAAGCGTTTGCATTGGCAGGGTCACGGTAGTTCACGGTGCTTTGTGCGATGCCCAGGGTCTGTGCCGCACTCTGTCCGGGGTTGCCGTTTGGCATTACCACTATCATAGGGACAGCCTGTCCCTTCTCTATCAGGTTGTCAAGGATCTGTGCGGCCCTACCCATCGAAGGCCAGGCCTCCTCGTCTCCGCCGCCTCCATGAAGAAGATACAGGACAGGATACTTCTTCTTGGGATTGTTCTCGTATCCGTAAGGTGTGTAGACGCACATGCGGCGTTTCATGCCGAGAAGGGCGGAGTCGTACCAGATGGTCTGCACTGTGCCGTGCTCATTGGCCTCCTTGTAGTTGGCTGTCCTTTCCCCGTCCACGATGAGCATGTTAAGGTACCTCGACCCATCCCTTTGGACGAACACGTTGGCCGGGTCATTTACCGCCACACCGTCCACGAAGAAATTGTAGGTGTAGATTTCAGGGGAAGGAAGAGCAATCTTGGCTGTCCAGACACCGTTGTCCTTTTTCATGGGGATTCGTTCGGAGTAGTTGGGAAGCCAACTGCCATATAGGTTTACAATGGTTGCATAGTCGGCGGAAAGACGGAAAGAGACGCTGTCGCCTTCCACCTGGGGGGAGACTATTGCCTGGCGAGAGAAGTTGCGCAGTTCCTGCGCAAAGGCACCGAGGGCTAAGGACAAGACAATGAGAGTCGCCAGAATCTTTTTCATAGTGAGAGCGTGTGTTTGATGAATTGTGAAGTATATGACAATGTGCAAGTCAATTTAAGGTAATGGATTAGACATGTAAGTTAAAATAGCCTCTCCCGGAGTTCCTTCTGAGCCTCCGCATCAAGTGAATCCTCGCTCAAGATGAACTCCTCAAGGTAAACAATGACCGATGCGGGGTTGGCTGCGAACTCCTTGGGATCGTATGCACCGGAATCAATGGCCTCCACAAGTCCGGGGAACTCACCGAAGGCCTTTTTCAGGTAGGCTTTCCCTCCAATGATATGAGTCCTGGTACCGATTTCCTTTTTCCAGTAATACGTCACATCCTCGCTTCCGGCCTTTTGGTAGTAATAGGCCAGATTATCTGACATGTACTCCCCTTCATCGGACACGAAGTACCTGGTGAAGCATTTGACGTGTTCTCCCGAGTAGACCTCCTGCACAAGGAGAGGATGGCGGTAATGGAAGATCCTGGGGACGCTTCCCGGCACGAAGGTTATCTCCTTCGGAACCAGTTTGATGTTGTCCGCATCCTCCATCACGATTTCCAGGTACTCAATGTCCTCCGTGGAATACTTCTTAGCCCTCTTGCTGTTCCCTTGCCTGAATTTGATTTCATAGGGGTTCTGATGGACGGGAGTTTTCAGGAAGCCTTCGAAGGGGGCACTTTGTCCCTTGAGTTTGAGGATGACAGACTCGTTGTACCAGAAATCGATATTTATGGGGAAGCATATCTCGACACCGCTCTGCCCCCGTGCCCCAAGACTTGCCAGTCCCAGGGCAAGAGAAAGTAAGAGTATGCGAAGTGCTCTTTTCATTTCACCTTGAAGTGTAAGTTGTCGAACTGTAACAGAAGTGTTTGCTATGCTCCCTTTTTCAGGTTGTAAGGTCTCAGCCTTGAGACTATGCCTTCTGCTGCTTTCACATTGACGTTTTCTTCCTCGGGAAGTACGTCATAGGCGTCGATTGCCTGGATGATGCGGTCCTTGAGGTCGGAGTATTCATAGAGTCCGTCAGCGTTTTCCTCAAGTCCGATGAGTTTTATCTTGAAAGAAAGTGGTGGGTTCTTCTCGTCAAGAAGGCTCATGGAACGAAGTTGCCCGGTGCTCTGGTAGACAAGATTGAGAGAAGCGAAGGTCTTGCCATCGGAAGTACGGATGTACTTTCGGATAACAAGCTTGCAGCCAATCGGGATCTTTTTCTCGATAGTCCCGGGAAGTGAGTATTCCTCAGCCTGGAGGGCAGCAAGTACGCTGCCTATGTTGGAATCATGCCCACAGAGGAATGAGAATTTCCGGCCTTTGACTTCCATCTCGGAAAGCATCTCCTTCAGAAGAGGATGGGCTACGTTTACACAGACAGCGGGAGAGGTAAAAAGTATGTCGCCATACCAGTCCTTAATAAGGGATATTTTCTCCCAGTCCCCGGTTGTAAGGCACTGCCCGAAAGCAGCCTTTATGGCATCTCGCTCTTCGTAGTACTGCAGGACCAGGGCATCGGCAGCGGAACAGGCCGTCTTGAGGCTTCCTTTCATAGCGGGTTCCTTGAACTTCTCAAGGATGAGCGAAGTGTCGTCGGTCTTGAAGAAAGTGAACTTACCTTCTTTGTAAAGAGGGCTGTCCTTTATGTCAAGCACCTTGGAAAGAAGGGCGTAACTTTCAGTGAGTTTGTTTCCCAGGCCTTCCAGGGAGCCTCCTCCCATTTTTGCTATCTGTTCAAGTGCGAGGGCATTGAACTTAGGGGATGTTTTGGTAAGCTGGGGATTGAACACAGGGTCCATGTTGCCTATAGCAAGGTGGTGTTCCACCTTCACGTTGGCAAGTGGAAGGAACCCGCTTGAGAAGTACTGTGCGGTTGCGACCGTCCTTTGCATGGAGTTGGCGTAGAAACGCACCTCTCCAGCTTTGGGAAGATAGTTATCGGGAAAGAATCCCTCTCCCACGAGTTCCTTCCTGAAATACTGTCCCATCATGGTTTCCAGAACACCTCCCCGTAGGGAGAGTTCACTAGGGGCAGAGGACCACTCGAACCATTTGTGAGGGGTAATTTCCCCGAGAAGGGAACCGTATCCGGAAAGAGGGGAACGGATATTGTGGCGGCTTAGAATCACCACTCTTTCAAGGGTGTACTCGTTTGTCTCTTCTTTTCCCATCCCTTGGGCCCGAAGCATGGAAGGGAACAAAAAAGAAAGTAGCAGCAGCACAGGCAGAACCCATGTCGCGGATTTAAAAAGATATGGACGATTCATCTAGTTTCAATGCTTTTTGCGAATGCTTCGCATTGCAAAAATAACACCCACAGTCGGTTTTGCCAAACGACTCGCCAACATTGTTGAAGATGAGCGTTAGAGTCCCTTGGCGTCAAAATGCGAGAAACCGTTTAGTGTCTCTCATTTTGCGAGTCAAAAGTCTTTCCTCAGCAAAAGCAGGCGAGGTGTTGTAATTGCCGAGATTATTTCGATTAAAACGCTTTGTATGCCCTATTTCTTAGTTTTTCACCCGCTGCAGTGCCACCTTTGCGCAAACAGAGGCCTTAATACAACAATCTTCATAGAGCTAACTGCTCAAGATATCATAAACCGATTATTTTAGTACATATAAATTTGTAGTCTCCAATGGTACCCTGAAAAAAGCATTTTTACGTTTCTCTCATGTATAGAACAGGATTATCTCAAATCATAGGAAGGTTCGATAAGGCACTGGCACACCTATTTTGCCAGTGTAGATTTTTTACACTGGATTTTCCCTTTCATAGCACAAAGTTATCCTCCGACCAAGACCTCGGAAACAACTCAATCTTCAGGCGTATCTCATAGAAAAATCAGTAGTGGAAGCCTTTACATGCCTTCTGAATTGCATGCATGGCATTTATTACATCATCCACGCTCGGAAGTACCGAGTCCGGAAAAACCAATCCCCCAAGGCTGTCCGTATAACTTCTCTTAATTCTGGAAATGTTAAGTATCCTTTCCGGCTCTTTGAAAATGACGGCATTCTGCGGTAGACCATATCCTTGAAAATACTGTTTCTGTTTGTCATTGACGATTACGTCTTTAAGCCTTTCTTGGAATGAGGCATAACGCAGGAATCCCGAAATCTCCGATTCTCTAAGCATGAGAGTGATGTCGTAAGGTCTCTTATGTTTTGCCAGTTCCCTTTCTAATTTTTCAGGGTCCAGTGCTGAAAGCCTGGTTTGCCTTGAGATCTTATCGCATAGAGTCCGTTCCGGTTTTATGCAATTGATGGTGAACTCCTTCAACTTAAAATCACCTGCATATCGTTCGTTACCTGTATCCATGAGATAGTCTAACACAATTGCACGTATTGTCCTCTCTTAGTGGGAGATGAAGATTTTCGACTTGTCCTCCACGTCGGAACATGTATTTTCAACCTCCAATAGGTCTTTCAGATCTGAGCTGGGATTTTGGGGAACAAAATCAAAAGTCAGTTTCCGATATATTCCTCCAATGTCCTCAGGGGCTGGCTTTTGATACATATCAGAATATGTTTTTGAAAGGAGATGACTAACATTTCTAGCAAGAGTTTTTTCAGCTTGTTTTGTCCCTCTTGGATTTCCGGAATAGACAAATAAGTCCAAATCTTCTGAAAATCTATTGATTAAAGAAAAGGCCTTTGATAAAGATGTGTCTCCTTTGAAGTAAACCTTGTCGGCATATTCCGATTCCGAAAGGGTTTGCAGAAACCTTGAAATCCAGTAGTCTTTCTCTACGTGCGATTCCTGGCGTCTATATTTGTCGGCTGCTTGTCAGATAAGAGAATTCAGCCTTTCCCTATCAATTTCAGTTGGCATGTTCCAGTTTTCTTAATGTGTCGGGACGAATACTATCCAGCAATTGTGAGGCATGTTCATCTGAAACCATCCCGGCTACTGTATACCTTGTGCCTGGAGGGTAGTTAAGAGCCGCATGAAACAGGGAGTCTTTCTCCTCATTGCTTAACAGACTTATTATTTTCTGAAGGTTCCTGCAAATGTCATATTTCGTTGTACCTGGAATATTCTCCGCATCTTTAGCGGCATCCAGGATGCGCAAAACTTTCTCACCATACTTTTTGTTGCTGGCGTATGCCTTGGTGAATGTAATTGCAAAAGTACTGAACTTTAAGATCCTCCTTGGGCTTTCAGTGGCAATGGTTACAATGGATGGCACTTGCTCTGTCAATCCCATGTGATTGTATGCGTAGTTCCCTGAGAGGTAGCCGTCATACGCTCTTAAATAGTATTCAATCAGTGATTTCTGTGATATCGGATCTACACCCAAGAAAGACACCTTCGGTCGATAATACATGCCCTTTCCCGCAGACTTGATCATGCCCTCGGACTTGAACAGGGATACAATGGCAGTTACTGACGGCCTGTCCTTCTTCTCGAACTTCAGGTCATCAAGAATGAAAACTTCCCCTTCCGGATGCTTTCCTATCTGACGTCGTATTTTCTCTTTGAGTGTCATAATCTGTTTTTAGTCATGCAAAGATAAGAAAAAAAATGGGAAAATGCATGCAAAATCCTATTTTAATACTCTTTTTATATACTTGCATATATTTTCAAACTCTTGTGCGACCGATACAAAGCGGACTCCTCCAGGGAGTGATTTTAAATAAAATACTGTAATTTTGTAAGTTTCCAGTAGACCACACGGATATACGATCCTGGTCCATGTGGCCGAAAATGTGATACTTGTAAAGAGAGTCCAAGCGGCATGAGATGCTTTTTCACCCTGCATGATGGTGCAGCCTCCTTCTCCTCCCGACCGTTCGGGATGGAGTCGTCGTGCCATATCCGGGGTATTATCCTTGGGCTTGCTCTCTGTCTTATTGTCGTGACATCCAGCCCCTGCTCGGTGTCTGCCCAGATCCATGGCAAGGTGCTCTCCCCTTCCGCCGAGGTCATTTCCGCTCTCCTTGATTCCATCCAAGCGAGAAAACCCTTCAACGACCCCGAGATGATGACCTTCCAGGTCGATATCTACAATAAGACCGAGGTCCTTCATGCCAATGGGGACTCCCGCTTCTGGCAGAGGGCGACACGAGGGGAACTCTCATTCGCCAGGGACCATATCGATACGACATCCTTCGAGGGCAGCTACAGCCTGCCTCTCATATTCTCCGAGACGGAGTCCCGCCGCTTCCGCATCGACGGGATTGACAAGGAGGTCATAATAAATAACAGGACGACGGGAGTGGAACAGGAGAACGCCCTTGTAAGGAACCTCGGGGTTCTGAACCTGAAAGTGGACTTCTATGCAGATAAGGTAAAGCTTCTTGGCTCCACCATTCCCTCACCTGTCTCCCCCGCTTCGTCCGAAGTGTATCTGTACACTGAACTGGACTCCCTGACAGTGGGTGGGAGACCGAGCGTGAGAGTGAGCTTTGTACGCAACCCCTCAAGTACCTCCCACGCCTGGGAAGGCAGCATGACCATTGACTGTAAGGACTATGCCATCAAGGAAATGGACGTGAAGTTCGTCAAAGGCAGGAAGGCATCGTTCCTGCGCCAGCTCTCCATAGACCTCCTAAGTTCCAAGTACGGGGATACGCTGTGGTTCTATGACCGCAATACCGTTTCCATCGAGGCATGGGCCGAGGACAAACTCCAAAAAGCCCATCTCGAGAAGATTCTCGGTTCCCCCTTCTATGACTTGCAGGGCAGCAGGACCGAGATATACTCTTCCCCTTCCCTTTCTATCAATCCTTCCCAGAGAGCATATGTGGGGCAGAAGAAGACATCGGTCAACGTGGATGCCTCCGACCGTCCTCACTCATACTGGGACGATAACCGTCCGGTGTCCCTGACTCCGCACGAGGAGGGGGTCTACTCCATGTATGATACTTTCATGGGAACGGGCTCCTACAAGTGGCTCTATGCCCTTGGAAGCATAGCCGCCCATGACTACATCGACCTGGGGCCCATCTCCATTGGGCAGATAACCAAGACCTACCAGAGCAACTCCACGGAGGGCCAGAGATTCTACTTCGGTATGAGGACATCCACTTCCTTCAGCAAGAAAGTGCGCCTCGGGGGCTACATGGCCTACGGGGTGAAGGATGCACAATTCAAAGGCAAGGCCTACGGCGAGTACGTATTCAGCTACGTTCCCTTCCGCAAGTTGGCTGCAACCTACATCCATGACTATGCCCAGCTCGGGAACGGCACCAAGGGCTTCTACATTGACAATTTCTTCTCTTCCGCCCACAAATACAGCAAGAACAGGGGGAAGATCATGACCACCGAGGCGAGCCTCATCTATGACCGGGAGTTCAACCGTAACGTCAATGCGAACTTCGGCATTGAGTACTACAAACTCTTCGCTAACGAGAAGTTCCCCATGACCGTGCCGGGTGGACCTTCACTTGACGGGGTTGACTATCTGGCAGCGAGGGCACGATTCCACTTCTCCTGGGATGAAATCGTGGTAAGGAGTCCTTTCAAGATAAAATACAAGTATTCCAGGAAGCCCATCCTGACTCTGGATCTTTCCTATGCGCCCCCCATCCAGGGAATAAACGACTATCCATTCCTCCGTACGGAGGCGATACTTGACTATCGCCACACTTTCGGCGACCTCGGAAAGAGCCGTTTCCATCTGGGCACGGGAATGATTTTCGGGGAGGTTCCCTATCCGCTGCTGTACCATTTCCCGGGGAACGGGGAGTACCTGTACAAGAGGACCGCATTCAACACGATGGATTTCTATGAATTCGCGGCGGACCGGTGGGCCACTTTCTACTGGGAGCACGACTTCAAGGGACTGGTGCTTAATCACATTCCTCTTATCAAGGACCTTGGCATGCATGAAATCATAGGCGTGAGGGCAGCCTACGGGGTGCTTTCCGAAAAGAATGACGGAAGGGTGGGTTCCAAGAACATGGCCTCGGCACAGATGATATTCCCCGAGACCATGTCAGCGCTGGGAACTGAGCCCTACGTGGAGGCAAGCGCAGGTCTTGGGAAGATTCTGGGGTTCCTCAGGGTGGATTTCACATGGAGACTCACTCACCGCACGCACATCGTGAACGGGGTCGAGGTCCCGGCCAATAATCTAATGACCACCACCATCGGTGCCCAGTTCCGCTTTTAGGGCTGCCAGGCTGTCTGCGACCTCCCTCCAATGCCTTGCCAGAGAGTCAAGGGCCGGCTTGTTCTCCTCCCTTATGGGATCCGAAGGCGGTGATTCCTCCACGGGACTGTCGTTTTTCCACACCCTGAAATCCAGGTGCGGTCCCGTAGCGGTTCCCGTCATCCCTACATAGCCTATCACCTGCCCTTGTTTCACCCTGTCACCCACCTTCACGTCCGCATAGCGGGACATGTGCAGGTATCCTGTGGTATAGACCGAGTTATGGCGGATCATGAGAGTGTTTCCGCCTCCTCCCCACCAGCCTTTGTAGGTGACAGTACCGTCACCGATCGACACTATCGGGGTCCCCATCGGGGCTGCATAGTCAACCCCGGTATGGGCCCTGACGTCGCCGTAGACGGGATGGAGCCTGCCGTAGGAGAAACCCGAGGATATTCTCGTGAACTGGAGCGGGGCCTTGAGGAAAGCTTTCTGCATACTCTCCCCCATGGCGTTCCAGTACAGGTTCCCGGAGTCCCTCTGGTCGTAGCGGATCGCCTCCTCCAGGACAGTGTCCCTGCAGAAGGAAGCATAGTATATGGTATCCACGGAAATCATTTCACCCTTGGAGAACTTGCGGTTGTACACCACCCTAAAGCGGTCCCCCTTTTGGAGGGCGAAGAAGTCGATGGTCCAGGCGTAGATGTCGCTTAGCTTCAGGATGAGTGAAGGGGTGGCACCGGCCCGTGTCATGTCCGCCCAGAGGGACGAGGTGATTGTTATGTCGGTATAGGTGAGGCTGTCAAGAAGCTGCTCCTCGAAGATCCATCCCGCATATGGAGGAGTGCACCTGAGGATGGAGCGGCGGGTGCGATTATTCTCGTACACGAGATAGCGAAGGGTCATCCCGGTTGTGTCCTCGTCGTAGTATGCCTGGAAGTTGTCCCCTATCCTCAGGCGCCTGGGGTCAAGCACAGAATCGCATGCCACGGACAGTTCAAGGGCATGTTCATGGCTCATCCCGAGGCGAGTCAGAAGCGACGTGAAGACTTCTCCCCTCTTCACGCTTCCCTCAACCACATTGAAGCGTCGGAAAACCAAGTGGATAGACAGTGTCTTTGACTACAGTCAGGGTGGTATCGGCCGGCTGTTTCCTCTCCACGAGTGATCGAACGAAGTTGCAGGAAGGAACAAGGCAACTTGCCCCCACTATTGCAAGTAGGAGTGCTGTGGCCCTCAGTGCGGGATGTATGTGAATCTTGTGCAAAATGTTCATTGGCAATTAATTGTGGCGTCTTTATCCGGCAGGGTGCAGTGAAAAAGGCATGCTTCAGTCCCACCGACTGGATGACAAAGATACAAAAAACATCTGCGTGCCCGTACTTCCGCTGCCCTTCGGATGTACTGCTGCACGGGGATCCCTTCTCTTTCAATAATCTTGATCGGGTCATGCTGGACGGAGTAATCGATCCCTCAATTAAAATGTGCCCACAGGATAAAACCATTATCCCCTGAGGAGTGTTTAAGGTTTTGGCAGGAAGAGTTATATTTGCAGGGGCGGAGGCCCTCTGAGGACACCTCACCTTATTTATATCGTACAAAGACTCCATGACTCTAGAACCCATAGCCACTTTCCGTTCACCGCTGAGCGAGAAGTTCGGTCTTCCCCGCCAAAGCGGCCTTGCTCCTTCACTTGAGGGGGAAATCGTATTCCTGCCAGAATACTGCGACCCCTCATTCGTGAGGGGGCTGGAGGGATTTGACCGAATCTGGATCATATGGTCCTTCAGCGCCAACCACCCTTCCGACAAACCCTCAAGACCCACTGTCCGGCCTCCAAGGCTCGGCGGCAACGTCCAGATGGG
>CAJOLJ010000050.1 GCA_905235445.1 uncultured Bacteroidales bacterium | reverse complement strand
ACGCCATACGGGTCGTATTTGGAATCCAAACCTTGTGCTGATGGTCACAACACCTTGTGAAGCAACATGGTTTCTAATAACGACCAAAAGTTGAGAAATTTTCTAAACATCACTCTAAACGCACTTTCTCTAAACTCTAAACACTTGCTGAATTTGAAGCAAGTTCTTGCGGGTAAACCTTATTGAAGCGTACGCAAAAGGAAAGCGGCAAAGCCCCTTGGTTCAGGACTTTACCGCTTAACTGATTGTGAATGGGTATTCTATCTTTCCTGCTTGATTTCAGCCTGCGCGGCTGCCAGTCTTGCGATAGGTACCCTGAAAGGAGAGCAGGAGACGTAGTCGATTCCGATGCGGTTGAAGAACTCGATGGAATCCGGATCTCCACCATGCTCACCGCAGACTCCGCACTTCAGTTCGGGACGCTTCGATCGGCCGGCGGTGATGCCGTACTCAACGAGCTTTCCGACACCCTTCTGGTCGATGGTCTGGAACGGATCGGCATCGAGGAGCTTGTTGCCGAGGTAGTCACCCATGAAGGTTCCGATGTCATCCCTTGAGAACCCGAAGGTCATCTGGGTGAGGTCGTTCGTTCCGAAGGAGAAGAACTCAGCGGTCCTTGCCATGCGGTCGCCGGTGAGGGCTGCGCGAGGGATCTCGATCATGGTACCGAACTGGTACTTGATGCTCTGCATTGTCCTGCCTTCGACCTCAGCCTTGATGCGGTCGCAGATGCTCTTCTGGAAGGAAAGCTCCCTTGCGGAGATGGTCACGGGGATCATGATCTCCGGCATAGGATTCAGACCCTCCTCAAGGAGTTCAGCGGTAGCCTCGAAGATGGCCTTGTACTGGGTCTTCGCAATGAGAGGGAAGGATACGTGCAGACGTACGCCCCTGTGTCCCATCATAGGGTTGACCTCGTGGAGTGACTCGCCCCTCTTCTCGATTTCCTCGATGCTCACGCCAAGTTCCTTGGCCAGTTCTGCCTTCTTTTCCTCAGTCTTGGGAACGAACTCATGCAGAGGCGGGTCGAGCAGACGGAACACGACGGGCTTGCCGTCCATGATCCTGAGGGTGCCCTTGACAGCTGCCTTCATGTAAGGTTCGATCTCGTTGAGGGCTGCCTGACGCTCCTCGTCGGTGTCGGAGAGGATCATCTTGCGCATCTTTGCGAGAGGGGTCTCAGCGTTCTTTCCGTAGAACATGTGCTCGATACGGAAGAGTCCGATACCTTCCGCTCCGAACTTCATTGCCCTTGCAGCATCCTCGGGGGTATCGGCATTTGTCCTGATGCCGAGGCGGCGGAACTTGTCGACGATGGACATGAACTCAACGAAGAGAGGATTCTCGGTTGCGTCCATGGTGTCGATGCGCTCTGCATAGACATAACCCTTGGAACCGTTGAGGCTCAGGAAGTCTCCCTCTTTGTAGACCTTGGGGTTGTCCCCGAAGGTGACGGTCTTGTCCTCGAGGTTGATTTTCATCATGTCGCATCCGACGATGCAGCACTTGCCCCAGCCCCTGGCTACGAGAGCAGCGTGGGAGGTCATTCCACCGCGGGTGGTGAGGATACCGACAGCGGCCCTCATGCCCTCGATGTCCTCGGGGGATGTCTCCTCACGGAGGAGGATGACGTTACGGCCTTCCTTGAGAGCCTGCATAGCGGCATCGGGAGTGAAGACGATGGTTCCTACAGCTCCGCCCGGAGATGCGGGAAGACCCTTGGCGATGACCTTGGACTTCTTCTCGGAAGCGGGGTCGAGGATCGGGTGGAGAACCTCGTCAAGCTGTGCGGGGGATACCCTCATGACTGCGGTCTTCTCGTCGATCATCTTCTCTTTCACCATGTCCATTGCCATCTGGATGGCAGCGAGACCGGTGCGCTTGCCGATGCGGCACTGCAGCATCCAGAGCTTGCCTTCCTGGATGGTGAACTCGATGTCCTGCATGTCGTGGAAGTGGAACTCAAGCTTCTGCCTGATGTCGTCGAGCTCGGCGTAAACCTCGGGCATAGCCTTCTCGAGGGAGACGAGATCCTTGTTCTTCTCGCTCTTGGTAGCCTCGTTCAGGGGGTTCGGGGTACGGATACCTGCGACGACGTCCTCGCCCTGTGCATTGATGAGCCACTCACCATAGAAGTGGTTGTCACCGTTTGCGGGGTTGCGGGAGAATGCCACACCGGTAGCGGAGGTGTCACCCATGTTTCCGAAGACCATGGACTGGACGTTCACTGCCGTTCCCCAATCATCGGGAATCTTCTCGATCCTGCGGTAGGCGATAGCCCTCTTTCCGTTCCAGGACTTGAACACTCCACCGATGGAGCCCCAGAGCTGTGCGTCTGCATTGTCGGGGAATTCCACACCGAGGACTTCCTTCACTTTAGCCTTGAACTTCTCGCAGAGGTCCTTGAGTTCCTCGGCGGTGATTTCTGTGTCGGACTCATAGCCACGGGCTTCCTTCAGCTCAGTCATCATGGCGTCCAGCTGCTGGCGGATCCCCTTGCCGTCCTCGGGCTCGATGCCCTCGGCTTTCTCCATTACCACGTCGGAGTACATCATGATGAGGCGGCGGTAGGCGTCATAGACGAACCTGGGGTTGCCGGTCTTCTCGATCATTCCGGGGATGGTGGCGGAGCAAAGTCCGATATTGAGGATTGTGTCCATCATTCCGGGCATGGAGGAACGCGCACCGGAGCGGCAGCTCACGAGCAGCGGGTCCTTCGGGTCACCGAATTTCTTGCCCATGATGTCCTCAGTGGCCTTGAGGGCCTGTGCAACCTCGGCACGAAGGTCGTTGCTGTAACCTCCACCAAGGGCATAATACTCTGCGCAGCACTCTGTGGTGATGGTGAATCCTGCGGGAACAGGCATTCCAAGGAGGTTCATCTCGGCGAGGTTGGCACCTTTGCCTCCGAGAAGTTCCCTCATTTTGCCGTTTCCTTCGGCTTTCTTTCCGCCGAAACGGTAAACTCTCTTTTTGCTTTCAAACATAAAATTATTGATATAAATATATTATTGATTGCTGTGTTGAATTCTGGTGCTTTATTTATAGGGGTGCAAAGTTAGTGATTTTTATTGACTAAAGGACCATTTTTGTACCTATTAATTCCATACAATCCCCAGAATGAAAGAGGGGACCCGTGAAAAGGTCCCCCCAGTTGGGTGTCAAAGTAGTTTGGATGCAATCTCGCTAAGGGCGCTTCTCTCTCCTTTCTTCAGGAAAACATGCTCGAAAAGTGGCTGTCCGCCCATCTTCTCGCCAAGGTGCGTAAGTCCGTTCGACCACCTGTCCAGGTAAGGCTGGTCAATCTGGAAGATGTCTCCCGTGAATACCATCTTGGTCCCTTCCCCGGCACGGGTGATAATGGTCTTGATTTCATGGGGGGTGAGGTTCTGGGCCTCGTCGATTATGAAGAAGACCTTCCCCAGGGAGCGGCCCCTGATGTAGGCGAGGGGACTGATGAGCAGTTTCTCGGAGTTGAGCAGGGCGTCAATTTTGAGGGCCTGCTTGCTGGTGGGGCGGAACTGGGCCTTGATGACACTGAGGTTGTCCATCAGAGGCTGCAGGAACGGGGTCATCTTGGTTTTCTGGTCACCGGGAAGGAAACCGATGTCCTGGTTCCCGAGGATGACGGTCGGACGGGTGATGATGATCTGGTCATACTCGTTTTCCAGCTCCAGGGCTGCGGCAAGGGCGAGCAGTGTCTTGCCCGTACCGGCACCGCCAGTAATCGAGACGAGGGGAATATCCTGGTTCAGGCAGGCGTCGATCGCGAAAGTCTGTTCCGCATTGCGGGGACGGATGCCGTAGGCTTCCTTCTTCCGTACAAGGCAGATACGGCCTTTCTTCTTGTCGTAGCGGGCAAGGACGGGTTCCGAAGAGGATGCCTCGGGAGCGCTGACCTCCTCCTCGGTCTCGATCTCGTCTTCAGAGGGTACGGCCTCCCCGATAATGACCCCGTCGTTCCCGTCCCCGACGGGCCACGAGAATTTGAACAGCTGGTTGGCCTTGGGCTCCTCGTCGTAGACTGCGTCCCATGGAATGGAGCTGTCCTGTCCGTAGGCGAGTTTCTGCAGAAGAGTCGAGTCCGTGGACTTCTCGATTCTCACTTCCCTCAGGGTCCCTTCCACTTTCTCCTCGGCGACCTTGTCCGTGAGGTAGTCCTGGGCTTCCATTCCCGCCGCCTTGCTTTTCATGCGCAGATTGATGTCCTTGGTGACGAGGGCTACGAAGCGGCCTGGATTGTTGGCGCGGACCCAGATGGCGGTCGAGAGTATCCGGTGGTCCTGGGTGTCGTCCAGGAACAGGCCCTTAAGATCCTCGGGGAACGGATGGTTTGGCTCTATCTTTATGGTGCCAAGGCGCTTGCCGAGCGGAATGCCTCCCTTCTTGAAGAGTTTGCCTTCGCTTATCTTGTCTATCTCCCTCATGAACCCCCTGGCATTGTAGCTGAGGGCGTCATTCCCTTTCTTGAACTTGTCCAGTTCCTCGATTACGGCAATCGGTATCACGAGGTCGTTCTCCTGGAACTTGTATATGGCACGGTAGTCATGCAGTATGATGTTGGTGTCCAGGACGAATATCTTGGGCTGTTTTCCCGGTTTTTTCCCCTTGGCGGGGGCATTGGCATATTGTGGCATTTCGGTCTATGGTGTGATTAGTGTTATTTTCAGTCTTCCCCCTCCATCGCCTGGGAGTCCAGCAGGGACTGCAGGATGGCGCTTACCCCGCCCATCGAGGTGAGGTCCACGGTCAGTTCCCCTTCCCTGCGGCAGGTGTGGGCGATGGGGTAGTAGGCCACGTCCTGCAGGACAAGTTCCGCATCCAGGTAATCGTAGTCGGAGTCACTGATCTCGATTACCACCCCGGGGACTTCCGAGAAGAGTATGGCTATGGGGTCGGTGCCCCCGTAGGACCGCATGACCCCGGAAAGGTCTATGCTGAGCCGCCGGCCGCTGCGGATTTTCTCGAGGGCCATGGCGAGGCCACCCTTGCCGACGGTCACCCCGGAGATGGCGACCCCGTCCTCGACAAGTTCCCTTACCACTTCGAAGCAGTCCAGGAAGTAATCCGCGTCCAGGATGTCGGGTGCCTTGCCCCCGCCCTGGCCCATGGCCTTGGAAAGGAGGGAGTCTCCCAGGGAGAAGGAACAGGTGTCGAAGGGGATGAATACCACCCATGCCTCATCGTCACCCCTCAGGGTGGAGGGGCACTTGCGGGAACGTCCCTGCCTTTTACTCAGGATGGAGGGGTCCTCATCGGGCAGAAGCCCCCCTGATGTGAAGGGGTCTGTGTCGTAGATGTCCCCGTCCTCCCGGTCGTCTTTCAGCCTTTCCTCCCTGTCTATGGAGGGACGGATGGAAATGGCAACTCCGGGAAGGTCCTTCTCGCTGAAGGACAGGGAGTAGGAAGACATCCTCAGACCGAGGCAGTCCAGGTAGTCGCATACCGAGGCCACGGCCATGTACAGTGCCGCCCTGGCTCCCACGAGGGTGCGGTCGCACTTGAAGGAGGTGGCTACGCAAAGGTCCTCCAGACGGAAATGTCCCCTGGACCAGATGGTGTCGATAATGGAGAAGCAAAGAGCGGCCCTGGCCCCTGTCTCCGCATAGGAGAGCTGGAGGATTTCCCGTTGGGGGAAGGATGAGAGCCGCAGAATGTAGTACCGTATCCTTGAAAGGTCGGTTTCCAGGGTGCAGGGGGAGGGGTCGACGCTCTCGTCGATTATCTCCTCCTCCCCTTCGGGGCAGGTGCAAGTTCCTCTCCCGCATGCGCTCTCCAGCATGCGGAAAGGAGAGGCCTCCATCCTCCGGCCGTCTATGATGTAATGGGAGTGGAGTTCTGAATGGTTCTTTGCCATCTCTCTTGCAGTGATATTGTCAGGTTAAGGGCCCATGGGTGGACCAATATTGACCAAAAATAACTAAATTTGGGAAATCAAACAATTTTCCCCGCTTCCGATGCTCCGCTTTTTGCCCCATCCGGAAGGGCGGGCCCAAAGACAAAACCTCCTCCCGCCAGCGGGACAGACAATATGACCACAGAGAATACTTCCGGACCCAAGGCATCCTCCGCCCCTTTCGGGCGGGAGGCCTACGAGCGGATGATAAAGGACCTTTTCGTCCGTTTCCCCTCCGTCCAGACTTCCTCCTTCTCCGAAGGCTACAAGCCCGGGCTCGGGCGGATGCTGGCCTTCGATTCCCTCCTAGGGCATCCCTCCAAAGCTTTTCGCACAATCCATATAGCCGGTACGAACGGCAAGGGGAGCACTTCCTGCATGCTCTCTTCCCTCCTCATGGAGTGCGGCTACAGGGTAGGGCTGTACACTTCCCCGCATATAGAGGATTTCAGGGAAAGGATAAGGGTGGACGGGGAAATGGTTCCCCGGGAATGGGTATTCGATTTCCTGAAAAGGGAGGACGTGTCCTCTTTCATGGAGGAGGCATCGCTCTCCTTTTTCGAGATAACGACCGGGATGGCCCTGGAGTATTTCAAGGAAAGGGAGGTGGATATCGCAGTCATCGAGACAGGGCTTGGCGGAAGGCTCGATTCCACGAACATCCTCACCCCCATCCTTTCAGTCATAACATCCATTGCCTTCGACCACATGGCCTACCTGGGGAATACCCTGGGGAGCATTGCCAGCGAGAAGGCCGGAATACTTAAGCCCCATGTCCCTGCCGTAGTGGGGAGAGTCCCCGAGGAGGCCTGGGAAGTCATCCGGGAAAAAGCCACCCTCACCCACAGCGAGATAAAGAGGGTGACCGACGGGACCATCCCCGGGGACAACATAGCGGCCTTGTGGAATGGGAGGGAAACCATTCTCGGCGGAATGGACCTCAGGGGCGAATATCAGAGGGCGAATCTCGACACGGTGCTTCTTAGCCTCGGGACCCTGAGGGAAACCCTTCCGGACCCCTCCCTCCTTGATGACGGGAAAGCGGTCCGGGGAATTCAGAACGCATCGCGGAGCATGCACCTCCGAGGCCGGTGGGAGAGGGCCTCCTACAGTGGGGTGGACTGCATCCTGGACATAGGTCACAATCCCCAGGCCCTGGAGGGCAACTTCTCCCAGCTTGGGCAGTACCTTGCCGATGGGCAGTACGACAGGGTCTGCATCATCTATGCTGTGATGGCAGACAAGGACCTCGGCAGCATCATTCCCCTGATGCCCTGCGACGGGAGGTTCTCATACGTTTTCACGACTCCGTCCACCCCGAGGGCCCTGCCTTCGGGAAAGATACTTGAAAAGGTGATTTCGGAAAGGAAGACCCTTTCGGAAAAATGCACCCTCCTTCCCAGCGACTCCCTTTCGGAGGCGCTCCCTCTTTCACTTAAACTTCTTTTTTCACAGTCTCCGTCCCCCTCAAAACCACTCCTTTACATCGGTGGCTCCACTTTTGCAGTAGCAGATGCTATAGCCATTTTGGAAAAGTGCCCGTAGGGGAATGTTCAACGTCTTCAGAAAAAGTTGACCCGTATGAAAAATTATTCTTTTACAAGGACCCTGATCTTTTTTGCCATGGCCGTTTTCATGGCAGGAACCGGATGCGTCCTTCAAGCTCAATCCTCAATGAAACAAAGTTCAGACAAAGATGCCAAGGGCCATGCCCTGGTGCAATTGTGGCAGTCCTATGAAACCGCAAGGGCCAAGGACCGTCCCGTCCTCCAGACGGAAATCCTCCAGCAGATCCTCTCCGAGTCCAAGGACCGCCGCCTGGACTGGGATTTCTGGGAGGCGGTCCAGCTGTACGTGGACGTCTCGGTTTCGCGTAATTGGAAACTCAGGGACAGCCTCCTCATTTGGCAGAGTGAGGAAGTCCGCAAGTACGACAGCCCCATAGTGACTTTCGCCTACGAGAAGACCCGCCTTGGGAATGCAGCCCTGAGGGACCTGGTCTCCGGTTCCCTCAAGGAAGGACTCAAGGGTGGGCTTCATCCCGAGTTCCATGTCGGGGACAGCCAGTTCAACTCCCTTCTCGGAGGTGTCATCGCCGAGAATGTCAAAAATGACTACGAGTTCGCCCTATGGTCGATCTGGAACTCCTCCCAGAGGATAGGGGAACCCCAGCTGTCGGAGGAGGTGGCGGGACGCTATCCCGAGGAGGCGTTCATCGAGTTCACCCACTACTATGACATATCGACCTACGGGAATGACTATACAAGGAGGAAGTCCTTCCTGGATAACTTCATCGCCAAATACCCCGACAAGGCCATCTCGCTTCTCGCAAGGAAAGAACACCTGAACATCCGCAAGAGGCTCCTTGACATCCAGGACGGGAAACACAGCGACGAGTACAAGGCCCTCTACGAAGATGTCCTCTCCCACAATAAGAAAGTATCCTCCTACAAGAAAGGGACCCTGGAGGGGAATGTCGCAAGGCAGGCCGACGCCCAGGGCCTGGCGGAGGCGCTGACGGGGAAGGACGTCTCCGTCAGGTTCGAAAGAGAGCAGGCGATCGTCACCATGAGGAACCTTTCCTCCTCCTCCCTGAAACTCTTCGACAACGAGGGCAAGAAGGTCCTGTGGAAGACCAAGGTTCCCAATCCCGTCAAGAGCTTCTACTCCATGGATACCGTGAAGGTCGACCTTCCCCTGCTGGATGACGGGGAATACCGTCTCCAGGTGGAAGCGAAAAAATTGGATGCCGCGGTTGCGATATCCCGTCGCACCCTCTCCATGGACCTGAGATATGCTTCCGACGGGTACGGGGCCTTCGTGACCGACTACATGAGTGGTGAACCGATCAAAGAGGCGGACTTCGTGCTCCGGCGCTCCGGGAGCGTCCTCTGCCGGGTGCAGGGGGTGGTCCTGGAAGATGGCTATACGACCCTTCCTTCGCTGCTGCAGGAGGAGATAGCTTCAGCGGATGCCTATGTCACCCTGGAGGCCATTACGTTGGGTTCCAACGGCAAGAAGCGCCTCTCCCCCCGTCTGTCTTTCTACACCCGGAACGACCCTGTCCCTCCGTACAATAAGATCCATCCCTCGAAGAACGTGCGCATCTACACCGACCGCGCAGCCTACAATCCCGGTGAGACGGTGTTCTTCAACCTGCTTGCCTACACGGTGGAGCCATCCAGTGACGGGAAGGAGGTGGAGTCATCGCCTCTGGCAGGGAAGGATTTCGGTGTGACCCTGTACGACTCCGAGGGGAACTCTGTAGGGGAGACTACAGTGAAGACCGGGGAGTGGGGCACCGCCGACGGGAAGTTCACCATCCCCACGGGGCTTCGCAACGGGGAATTCCGCCTGAGCGCCTCCATGAAGGGGGGCGGCTGTTATGCCAGTTCGTATCTTACGGTGGACGAGTTCGTGCTGCCGAATTTCGAGATATCCTTCGATCCCGTGAAGGACATCTACACACCCGGGGAGGTGGTGCCCATTACGGGCAAGGTCGTATCCTACTCCGGCCATCCGCTCACCGGTGTGGAGGCATTCTACAGCGCCTCCACCTACAATATGGATTATCCCGGCGAGAAGATCGAGATAGGCCCCGACGGCTCGTTCGCCTTCAAGGTGAAGACCGTCGATAGCGGTAGCCAGTGGCAGTTCCTCAGGATAAGTGCCAAAGTCGTGGACAACACAGGGGAGACCCAGGAGGGTTCCACCTATGTCATTCTCGTGCCTGACATCAGTGTGAGGGTGGAACTGACAAACGAGGCTGACGCCACCACGTCCAACCTGCGGCCTGACGATCCCGCCCTTCCCCAGAATGTCCGCAAACTCGGCTCCAGACATTTGGGGGTGCTGTATGGGAACGAGGCAAAATTCAAACTCAGTGTCAATACACCCAACGGGGAGAGTGTCCCGCTGGATATCCGATATGTCATAGAGGACAGCAAAGGAAAGACAGTCTTTGAAGGTACGGCCTCCTCCGGGAAGGCATTCACGGTGGACATGAAGGCCCTTCCTTCAGACGTCTACATAATCCACGCCTATGCCATTCTCGAGAAAAACGGCAAGAAGATGGCCGACAACTCCGATTTGGCCTTCCTGCTGCTGAGGGAGGGGGCGGACACAATGCCCGTCTCCATGAAATACATGCTCCGAAGCGGGAAGACCTCCCTCAATGAGGGGGAGGACATAGTGGTTGCCGTGGGGTCTTCCACCGCTCCCATCTGGGCCGTCCTGGAAATCTACGGAGAGGGGGCCAAGGTACTTGAGAAGAGACTCATAAAGGTGGACGGAAAGGTAGGCGAAGCGGGGTCCATCAAGGAAGTGCACATCCCTTACCGCGACTCCTATCCCCAGTCAGTCAGGATGAGGGTCCTCTTCTTCAGGGACTGCGAGGTCACCTCGATGAGCAGGGAATTCAGCCGCATCAAGGAAGTGGACCGTCTTCCGCTCTCCTTCGAGAGCTTCCAAGACCAGACCAAGCCTGGTCAGGAGTATTCATTCACCATCAAGTCCCGTCCCGGCGTGGAGATCCTTGCCGCCGTCTTCGACAAGAGCGTCGAGAGGATCCGCCCCAACTACTGGACAAAGGTCGACCTTCCGACCCCCGGGATACCCAGTATCTGGAGCAGTTCCGTGTCTGGTGAGATATCCTCCCATGAATACTATATCGAAGAATACGCCGCCGGTGGCGCCTTGCCACTGCAGGCCGAATTGAGGAAATCCTTGGGTGCCCCTGTGGCAATGAAAGCGGCCGTAGTGAATGAAGACAGGATGGATGCGAGTGCGGATATGGAGGAAGCCGGGGAAGTGCCCCAGGCAAATGTGGAGGGTACCAGGGAGAATTTCGCCAAGACCCTCGCATTCGAGCCTCACATCCTGACTTCCTCCGACGGTAGCGCCACTCTGACGTTCAGCACTGCGGATAAACTCTCCACCTACGTAGTCGCGCTGCTGGCCCATGACAAGAAGCTCCTTTCAAGTACGCTCCGCCAGGAGACAGTCGTATCCATCCCCGTCAAGGTGTCGGTTGTGGAACCGGGTGTACTGTACTGCGGGGACAGCTACAACGTCAGCATATCCCTTTCCAGCAAGGAGGACCGCCCCATTAGCGGCACCCTGACTCTCCAGCAGTTCGACGGTCTGGACTACAAGAACCTGAAGCCCGTCAAGACCACCTCCAAGAGAGTGACAGTCGACGCCCTTCGCAACCTTGCCGAGAGCATCCCGGTGCAGGTTCCCGCATCCCTGAGGGAGGGAGAGGAGAGTTCCGTCATAGGCATGAGGATCGCATTCTCTTCCGATGACGGGTCCTTCACTGACGCCGTCTTCGTGTCGGTTCCCCTGTATCCAGCGGAACAGACCCTTGTCGAGGCCCACAGCGGGGTGCTTCTCGCGGGCATGGACAAGCAGGCCCTCATGAACAGGATCCGCTCTTCCTTCGTCAATGTATCCGGCTACGGGGCCGAGGTGAAGGAAATCACGATTATCGACATGATAAGGGAGGCCATCCCCGGGAGTGTCGAACCGAAGTCCAGCGACGTCCTGAGCCTCTCCGAGGCCTACTACATGAGGCTCGTGGCGGAGAGCCTGCTTTCGGGGGAGGACCTGCAGAAACTGCGTTCCTCCTACAAGGACCCCACCGACCTCCTACTTGCCAAGATAAACAAGTGCCGCAACTCCGACGGAGGGTTCGCATGGTTCGAGGGCATGAACTCCTCGGCAGTCATTACCGCCGTCATACTGGAACGCTTCTGGAAGCTCCACCGTGCGGGCCTCATCGATGACAAGGCCCTCGGCAAGTACTCCTCTTCGGTGAAGTTCATGGACAAGGACCGCTTCGACAACGTCAGGCCCTACTGGTGCGGCGGTGCCTCCGACGAGCAGTACCTGTACATACGAAGCATGTTCCCCGAGGTGGAATTCAATGTCTCGGGAAGCAAGATGGACATCTTCAACAAGAGGATGAAGGATTTCAAGAAGTTCGTCTCTGAGTACCTCGTGCCCGAGGAGGACAGGGGGCTGCAGGGCCAGATTCTCAGGAAGGCCCGCCGTCTGTCCACCCTCATGAACCTCTCCTCCTCCAAGGAGGGCCTCGCCCTTGCCAAGGCATGGGGCATCAATATGGCCGACAAGAAGATAACAGGGTCCCTGGAGGATGACGTCCTTTCTCTTCTGGAGTATGCCGTGGACCACAAGAACGGAGGCATGTACTATCCCAATGCGGTGATGCCGTATAGGGGACTGCTCGAGTCAGAGGCTTATGCCCACAGCCTCCTGTGCGACATCCTGACTTCCTACAGTGCCTCCCATCCTGCGACGGCACAGCGTCCCACCGAGATTGCCGATGGCCTGAGGGTCTGGCTCATGATCCAGAAGGAGACCCAGCAGTGGGATGACGAACCTGCCTTCATCGATGCGGTGGCATCCGTCATGCAGGGCTCCGAGGATGTGAAGAAGACATCCGTTATCATCATGACCAAGAAGTACCGCAAGCCTTTCACTCAGATCAAGGCCGCCGGAAACGGCATGAAGATAGAGAGGACCTTCCAGTGGGAGCACTCCGTTCCCGACAAGGAAGCGGAAGCCGAGGGCTATCCCGGAAGGGTCGTCTGGGTAAGGGAAAATATCAAGCCCGGCACCGTCCTGCAGAAAGGCGACAGGATAATCGCCACCTACAGGGTCTGGAGCGAGGAGAACCGTTCCTTCGTGAGGCTGAGGGCCCCGATGGAGGGTGCCCTGCGTCCCCTGGACCAGCTCTCCGGCTATGCGGGATGGTCCATGAGGAGCCTCTCGGTGGGTGGATACTTCAATATTTCACCCCGCGCCTACAGGGAGGTCAAGAAGGACAGGATAGACTATTACATGGATACCTGCCCCGAGGAGACCACGACCATGTCCGAGACCTTCTATGTCACCCAGAGCGGAGTCTTCCATGCCCCTGTCGTTGAGATAGAGTGCCTGTATTCTCCTCATTACAGGGCAAATGCCGGCTATGGCACCCCTATGAAAGTGAAATAACATCTTATATATGAAAGGAATAAACCTGTTTTTGGCAGAGGGCTTCGAAGAGATCGAGGCCCTTGCCACCGTTGACATCCTGCGCAGGGCGGGCCTTCCCGCGAGGATGGTCTGCGCCTGGGAGGAAGGCGGAGTGCCCGTTCTCGGCGCCCATGGAATACCTGTCATGGCCGACGTGGACCTGACCGACGTACTTGAGGACACACAGAGCATGGCTCCCACCACCAGGGAGGACGTAATGATATTCCCGGGCGGAATGCCCGGGGCTGCAAACCTAAGCGAGAACGACCCCCTCATGGATGCAATGGAAGCCCATTGGAATGAAGGGGGGACGGTTGCCGCCATCTGTGCCGCACCGGGAGTGGTCCTGAGCAAACTTGACGGTCTTTCCGGCAAGGCCTTCACCTGCTACACGGGCTTCGAGGGACCCCTTCTCAAGAAAGAGGCGGTGTACGACGGAGGGCCCGCCGTAGTGGACGGAAGGTTCATTACGGGAAGGGGACCGGGATGTGCGATACAGTTCGCCCTGGCGATCGTCAAATATCTATGCGGTGAAGAGGTCGAGGCGAAAATCCGCGCGGGGCTTCTTCTTCCCTAGGGCGTAACGACACGGCGGATTCTTCTGGGTACGGAAGAGAGAATCTCGTATGGAATCGTATCCAGGATAGTCGAAAGTTCAGTGATCGGGGGATCCTGTCCGAAAACGGTGACAGTGTCCCCCGGTTTTGCGTCCAGGCCGGTGGCGTCCAGCATGCACATGTCCATGCAGATGTTGCCGATTGTCTTCACCCTGTGTCCGTTGAGATTAAAGGAGGCCCTGCCCCTCCCGAGGTGACGGTCAATCCCGTCAGCGTAACCCACAGGGATGGTCGCTATCTGGGTCCCGCACGGGGCAATCTTTCCCCACCTGCCGTAACCGATGGTCCCGTCCTCGGGATGGAGGGACTTTATCTGGAGGACCTTGCACTTGAGGGAAGCCACTGGGCGGAGTTTCACGTCCCCCAGGGCACTGATGCCGTAGATCCCTATCCCCAGGCGGACCATGTCGAACTGGAAGCGGCTGAAGCGTTCTATTCCGGCGGAATTGAGGATATGGTACATTGGCTTGTAGCCTATGCTCTGGGTGATGGCTCCGGCCATCTCCTGGAAAAGGGATATCTGCGAGAGTGTGAAATCATCCTGGGTGGGGTCCTCGGCTGCGGCCAGATGGGAGTAGATGCTCTGTACCCTCACTTCGGGATGACTGAGCAGGAACTCGCAAAGGTCGGGGATTTCCCCTTTCATGAAGCCCAGGCGGTGCATGCCGCTGTCTATTTTGATATGCACCGGGAATGACGTGATGCCCTTGGAACGGAGCACTTCACAGAGGACGCCGAGGGAGTACAGATTGGGGATGCCCGGTTCCAGGCCGTACTGGATGATTTCCGGGAAATGGTCGGTGCCCGCAGTCAGTACGAGGATGGGAAGACTGATACCGGATTGCCTAAGCTCGATGCCCTCCACGGGATATGCCACGGCAAAATAGTTGGCCCCGGCCTGCTGCAGCATCGAACCCAACTGTACCGACCCGTGCCCGTAGGCATTGGCTTTCAGAAGGACCAGCATCTTGGTCCTCATGTCCAGCAGGGACCGGAAATACCGGTAGTTTCCGATAAAGGCCGAGGAACTTAGCTCAAGCCGTGAAAAATCATCGTACGGATATGTTATCGTGTCCATTCTTGTGTGTGACGTCTTCTTGGGGGGGCGCTGGTCCAGGGGGTACTTCGTCTTGGGATTGTCCCCTTTCATGGCACAAAATTACAAATTTGCGGGAACATTTCATGTTTTGCCTCCCACTCCTTGTCAGGGAGAGTCTGGCATAGTGCGGCAGTGACCCCATGAAAAAATGTCATGCCACAGGGGGCGGCATATCTTTTGCTGAAAAGAGTGCTGAGGGACAATGTCCCCCGCGGTCAGGGATACCCTCTCCGCAGTTTAGAAGAACAAAATTTCAAGAAAATGATTTGGGTTATTTTCATAGCGGTCATGCTGGCAAGCTACATTGTCCAGGCCAAATTGACCAAAAAGTTTGAAGAGTTTTCCCAGGTCCCCCTCCAGGGAGGCCTCACCGGTGCGGAAGTCGCAAGGCGGATGCTCCGGCAAAATGCGGTGAGCGACGTTACCGTTGAAAGTGTGGGAGGCACGCTGACCGACCACTACAATCCCCTTCGCAAGACTGTAAACCTCAGCGAGGGAGTCTACGGCCAGGCCAATGTCGCGGCGGCTGCCGTGGCTGCCCATGAGTGCGGCCATGTCCTGCAGCATTCCCAGGGATATCTGCCCCTGACAATCCGTACCGCCCTCGTCCCGGTAGTGAACTTCTCCAACAAGATAGTCCAGTGGGTGCTCCTGCTCGGTATCATCCTCATAAACATCACCCCGGCCCTGCTGTGGGTCGGTATCGCTCTCTTTGCCATGTCCACCCTCTTCAGCCTCGTGACCCTCCCGGTCGAGATAAACGCAAGCCGCAGGGCTGTCCAGTGGCTGGACGGCGCGGGAATAGTGAACTACGAGACAAAGCCTATGGCCGAGGAAGCCCTGAAGTGGGCTGCCTACACTTATGTGATAGCTGCCCTCGGCTCTCTTGCGACACTCCTTTACTACATTGCGGCCGCCCGTTCGAATTCAAGGTAGGAAGATTTAGGAATTCACCCTTGTATGGAAAAGGGACCAGGCAACGTTGCCTGGTCCCTTAGATTTATCCCCGCTGTCGTGGCTGCAGATAACCATGAAGGGGGCTGGGCGAAGTAGGTGAAAAGTGTACTACTCCCACTCTATTGTCGCCGGCGGTTTCGAGGAAATGTCATAGACTACCCTGTTGACCCCCTTGACCTTATTGATTATTTCATTGCTGACATCCGACAGGAAGTCGTAGGGGAAGTGGAACCAGTCCGCTGTCATTGCGTCTGTGGATACCACAGCCCTGAGCGCCACGGGGTTCTCGTAGGTCCTCTCGTCACCCATGACTCCGACGCTTCTGACCGGAAGCAGGATCACCCCCGCCTGCCAGATGGCGTCATACAGGTTGGTAGCCATGACCCTCGGGTCCGATGCACTCGGAAATCCCATCCCGGTGCAGTCGTAGGAGCGAAGTCCCTTGATGAAAATATCGTCAGCCTCCCTCAGGATACGGAGCCTCTCACGGTCAACCGCACCTATTATCCTTATGGCAAGGGATGGACCCGGGAAAGGATGCCTGCCCACGAGTTCCTCTTTGATGCCGAGGGCCCGTCCGACCCTGCGGACCTCGTCCTTGAAGAGCATTCTGAGGGGCTCCACAATTTTGAGGTTCATTTCCTTGGGAAGGCCGCCGACATTGTGATGGGATTTGATCTTGGAGGCTATTCCCTCAATGCCCGCCGACTCGATGACATCAGGATAGATCGTACCCTGGGCCAGCCACTTGGCGTTTTCGATCTTCCTGGCATACGAATCGAATGTCTTCACAAACAGGGAGCCTATTATTTTCCTCTTGGCCTCGGGCTCTTCCACACCCTCGAGCGCATCGAGGAATTCTTCTGATGCGTCTGCCCCGATTACGTTGAGGCCCATTCCCTTGTAGGACTCCATGACGGAGGTGAATTCGTCCTTCCGCAGGAGACCGTTGTTGACGAAGATACAGGTGAGATTGTGGCCGATGGCCTTGTTCAGCAGCACTCCTGCCACTGTCGAGTCCACCCCGCCGCTCAGTCCGAGGATGACCTTGTCGTCACGGAGCTGCTCACGAAGCTGTGCAACCGTAGTCTCGATGAACGATGCCTCAGTCCAGTCCCCCTTGCATCCGCAGATGCCCAGGGCGAAGTTCCCGAGTATCTTGGTCCCGTACTGCGTGTGGAATACTTCGGGGTGGAACTGCACAGCATATACCGAGTCTTTGTCGATGCTGAAAGCGGCATTCCTTACATCCGATGTGGATGCTATTGCCTTAGCCCCCTCGGGAAGAGCTGAAATCGTGTCCCCATGGGACATCCAGACCTGCGACTGTGCGGGAACATCCTTGAACAACGGATTCTCGGGACAGAGGATTTCCAGGCGGGCCCTGCCGTATTCGCGGGCGAGGGAACCTTCCACCTTGCCGCCCATCTTGTGGGCTATGTACTGGGCCCCGTAGCAGATGCCGAGCACAGGTACTTTGCCTATGAGGGTGCCAAGGTCAAGCTGGGGGGCATTGGAGTCCCTGACCGAGCAGGGGCTTCCCGATATGACCACACCGCGGACACTCTCATCCAGGTCCAGGAGGGGAAGCTTATTGAAAGGATGGATTTCACAGAAGACGCTCAGTTCCCGCAGGCGTCTGCCGATGAGCTGTGTAACCTGGGATCCGCAGTCCAGGATGAGAATCTTCTCGGAGATGGGGTTGTCGGTTGTCATGTTCTCTCCTAAGTGGATGTCATCCTTCGCCTAAGTACTTGACTTTGCCGAGGATGGAATAAAATGTTTTATATGAGGCATTTGGCGTAAAAGTGCCGCCTCCCTTGATTTTTCGGTCGCAAAAATAGCACAAAACTTCGTAACATTGGGAGATTTCTCGTAATTTTGCGCCTCGAAAAAATAAGATGGAAAAATAATGGCTTCATAAGGAAGCCTCAGTAAGCAGTATGGAAGTTCGTAATATAGCGCTCATAGCGCATGTCGACCACGGCAAGACCACCCTCGTGGATAGGATGATATACCAGGCAGACCTGGTCCGCAGGCCCGAGAACCTCGGGGAACTCATCCTCGACAACAATGACCTTGAGAGGGAGAGGGGCATAACCATCCTCGCCAAGAACGTATCGGTCGTCTACAAGGGTGTGAAGATAAATATCATAGATACTCCAGGGCATAGCGATTTCGGAGGGGAGGTGGAAAGGGTCCTGAACATGGCGGACGGCGTTCTGCTGCTCGTGGATGCCTTCGAGGGGTGCATGCCCCAGACCCGTTTCGTGCTCAGCAAGGCCCTTGAAATGGGTAAGAAACCCATTGTCGTTATCAACAAGGTAGACAAGCCCAATTGTCGCCCCGACGAGGTCCAGGAAGAGGTTTTTGACCTTATGTGCTCACTGAACGCCACGGATGAACAGCTGGATTTCAAGACCATCTTCGGAAGTGCGAAGCAGGGATGGATGTCGGATGACTGGCGCACACCCTCCACGGACATCACCCCTCTGCTTGATGCAATCCTTGAAGTCATTCCCGCTCCCGCCAAGATAGAGGGCACGGTCCAGATGCTCATCTCCTCCCTCGAATACTCTCCCTACGTAGGAAGGATCGCGATCGGAAGGATAACGAGGGGAACCCTCACCTCCGGCCAGCACATCAGCTTGTGCAAGAGGTATGACATGGTCGAGAAATCCAAGGTAAAGCAGCTCATGACCTTCGACGGACTGGGCAAGAAGAATGTCGAGGGCGTCGAGTGCGGGGACATCTGCGCAGTGGTAGGTATCGAAGGTTTCGAGATCGGGGACACCATCGCTGACAATGAGAGGCCCGAGGCCCTGCCTCCCATCGCGGTGGACGAGCCCACGATGAGCATGCTCTTCACAATCAACAATTCCCCGTTCTTCGGTCGTGACGGAAAATATGTCACATCCCGTCACATCAAGGAGCGCCTCGACAAAGAACTTGAGAAGAACCTCGCCCTGAGGGTGAAACCCGGCATGAATGCAGACTCATTCATAGTTTATGGCAGGGGAGTGCTCCATCTTTCAGTTCTCATCGAGACAATGCGCCGCGAGGGCTTCGAACTTCAGGTGGGACAGCCCAAGGTCCTGGACAAGACAATCAACGGGGTCCGTTGCGAGCCTATCGAGGAACTTTCCATCGAGGTCCCGCAGGAGTTCGTGGGAACCGCTATCGAACTTACGACCCGTCGCAAGGGAGCCCTCATCCGCATGGAGAACCGCTCCGACAGGACCCTGCTTGAGTTTGATATCCCGACCAGGGGTATGATGGGGCTGCGCAGCAACATGCTCACCGCTACCCAGGGCGAGGCTGTCATAGCACACCGCTACAAAGAGTACCAGCCCTTTAAAGGTGAGATAGACCGCAGGAACAATGGTTCCCTGGTGTCCCTGGAGACCGGCGAGGCCATAGCCTACTCCATGAACAAGCTCCTTGACAGGGGCAAGTTCTTCGTGGAGCCCGGTGAGGAAATCTACGGTGGACAGGTAGTGGGCGAGCACACAAGGGAGAGGGACCTGAACGTGAACATCTGCAAGACCAAGAAGCTCACCAACGTACGTGCGGCAGGCAGTGATGAAAAGATAATTCTTCCTCCAGCGATTAAATTCTCCCTCGAAGAGGCCCTCGAGTACATCCAGGATGATGAAATGGTCGAGGTCACCCCTCACTTCATGAGAATCCGCAAGACCTTGCTCGATCCCCTTGACAGGAAAAGAAAAGCTGATCAAGAAGGTTGATTTTGAATCGAAAGTTTGTTTTTCAAAAAGAAGTTACTATCTTTGCAGCCCCAAAATCTATTTACAGGCTTATGAACGATGATTTTATAATACCTCTAAATGGATTGCCCGCCACGGGAAGCACTTTCCGGTGGCATGCGGGAAAAGAGTTCCTTGGCAGTTTTGACAACACTGAGATAAAGGATGCCGACATACAGGCGAGCTGCTCAGTGCGCAAGTCCGGCAATTGGTTTGGCGTGGACATGCTCCTTGAGGGAACGGTGACGGTTGAGTGCGACAGATGCCTCGACGATCTCACCATCCCGGTGGACAGGACAGTGAAACTGAGCATCAAGTTCACTTCCGATGCCACACAGGAGCAGAAGGATCTCATCGAAGAGGAGGGTGACAGGGAAGTGGTATGTTTCCCTTCAGAGGAATCTTCGGTGGATCTCAGACAGATAGCCTATGACTATATCTGCCTGTCCCTCCCGATGGTAAGGGTACATCCCGAAGGGGAGTGCAACCCGGATGTCATCAGGTATCTCTCCGGCCATGTGCAGGAAGAGGAAGTCGACCAAAAGGCCTCGGACAGCAACAGCCCCTTCGCAGGTCTTAGGGATCTCCTGGACGGGAACTGACAGTCAGGGAAACTCTTTAAAAATTGATAATTTAAAAAATAAATAACAATGGCACATCCGAAACATAAACTCTCCAAGCAGAGGAGGGATAAGAGAAGGACCCACGACTTTGCGGCAGTTCCTACGCTGGCAACTTGCAAGAACTGCGGAGCCACTGTGATTTATCACAGGGTATGCCCTAACTGTGGCTACTACAGAGGTCGTCAGATTATCGAGAAAGAGGTTGCCGAATAGCTCTTCTCTCATGAAACATAGCCGGACAGTCCGGCACATGGCCCGATAGTTCAACGGATAGAACGGAAGTTTCCTAAACTTTAAATCGAGGTTCGATTCCTCGTCGGGCTACAAGATAGAGAGTGACCAAAAAGTCAAATTGACTTAGGTCACTCTCTTTTTATGTATAGATGGTGCCGCAAATTTCGCCGAAAGCATAGCAAAGTACAACGATTCGGCGGATTATAAAATTATATTTTGCCGATTGTGATATTG